>NZ_JAAFZA010000628.1 GCF_015356865.1 Catenulispora pinisilvae | reverse complement strand
CCCCACGCAGCCCCAACCCGGCCCGCAAAACCGCAGAGCCCCTTTGCAGAACTGTTTGCAAAGAGTCTCTGCAATCCCCTACGGTAGTACGCATCCGGCGGCGCCACACGGCGTCGCGCATCGGAATCACCTTCGTGACCAGGGGAATCACATGGGAACCAGAGCCAAGCGCCGCGCCGCCACCGCCGCCTTCACCGCCTTCGCGACCGCCGTCACCGGCCTCACCCTCGCGACCGAGGCGTCCGCCGCCGCGCCTCCGTCCGCCGCTGCACCTTCGTCAGCGGCCCCCGCCTTCGCCACGCCTTCACTAGCCGCCCTCGCCCCCGCCGCCGCAACGCCTTCGTCGGCCACCCGCGCCTTCACCGCGCCACGCGCCACCAACC
>NZ_JAAFZA010000627.1 GCF_015356865.1 Catenulispora pinisilvae | reverse complement strand
GGTCGCGTCGTCAGCCCCAAGGGGTACAGCACCGGTGTCCGGGAGTAAAGTCCGCGCCGTCACGTCGGGCCTGCAAGCTGCGGTTTGTATAGCGCGAACTTGACTCCCGGCCACCGGCACTGTAGGCAAAGCCCTGCCGACGCGACCGAGGGGAACGAACCGAAAACCGACCGGAAGAAAAGCAACCGCAGGGTACGAGGGCACGGGTCAGCAGTGCGGCTGCCGGTGTGGTGTAGGGGATCTTCCTCGGTCCACCACTGCTCGACACGCCCGAACGCGTGACGATCAGCATGGATGTCAAGAACCGGCCATCCTGGGGGCGCATTTGTTTTACAGGTGACTTCCCGTTGGGTGGGTCGTTCATATGGTATGACGACGGTTCCG
>NZ_JAAFZA010000626.1 GCF_015356865.1 Catenulispora pinisilvae | reverse complement strand
CAACGGCGACTTCGCAGACTACTGGCATTACCACCTACAGCAAGAACAACACCGCACCCACCACAACCGCTACCGCGACCACCTCGCCCTCGCCGCCTAAACATCACTCCACAAGAGCCGCACCCAAGGCATTTCTTTACGGAACTACCTGGTATTGACTAATCACGGATCGAGACGCAGTTCGCTGTGGTGCTCGATGTGCGTGGGCGGCTGCCGGTTGTGTCGGTGGTGCGCGCGGGTCCGAGTCACTGCGCACACGTTGTGTTGGCGGCAATCGCTGCGTGTGGTGGGTGCCTGAAGTCAACGGCAGGCGCCTCCGGCGGGGGCTCTTGGCTCCCTCGGGGAACTGGCGCGGTTCCATAGGGTGGCCGGGTCAGGGCCCTG
>NZ_JAAFZA010000625.1 GCF_015356865.1 Catenulispora pinisilvae | reverse complement strand
ATCGCCGCCCTGGCCCACTCCATCGGCGCCACCGTCGACATCCACGACCAACCAACACCAGCCACAACCTAAACCCGACCACCAACTTGACCTGCAACGTCACCACACTTACGTCTCAGCCGGAGAATGGCAATCGAAGGGCCCGTGGACACCGGTTAGCGATGTCGCTGCCGGTGAGGGTGTTGGTGAGCGCGATATGGGCCCTGCGACACGCCCGGGTGCGGGGTCACGCCTGATGGATGTGAAAGAGCGGCCATGGGGGCGGATTCTAGGAGTCGTTGCAACACCTGAGCCTGAAGGTGTTGTTGACTATGGATCAGTTCTCTGCGGGCCGAAAGCGTGGTCGTCCCGCCGGTGGCCGGTTGGCCGACGAGCGGGAGGGGTTC
>NZ_JAAFZA010000624.1 GCF_015356865.1 Catenulispora pinisilvae | reverse complement strand
GGGTGAGGAA
Source organism: Catenulispora pinisilvae (assembly GCF_015356865.1). GTDB lineage: Bacteria > Actinomycetota > Actinomycetes > Streptomycetales > Catenulisporaceae > Catenulispora > Catenulispora pinisilvae. Next base: position 377 of record NZ_JAAFZA010000624.1, on the reverse strand, counting down.
CGTGATGATGCGGTCCGCCTCCCCGAGATTGCGGGTCCGCAGGACAACGCCTTCATCACGGTGCAGGGGCATTGCTCAAGTGTAGGCGTGACAGGGGACGCCAAGGGCCCGCGCGCACAGACGCACGGGCCCGGACAACGGCCACTCAGAAAGTGGCGAAGGTCACTGCTGCTACTGGTACCGCTACTGCTGATGCGGCGGCGGCCACGCCCCCGGACCGGGCTCATCGGCGCGGGTGACGTGGGTCGGCTCATCCGCCGGGTCCACCGGGCGCGGGATCGGGATGGCCATGGTCTCCATGCCGGCGGAAGTGTCGACCATGGTGGGCGGCTCGGACGCGGGAGCGGGAGCGGGAGCCGGGGGCTGCTGGGCGGGAG
>NZ_JAAFZA010000623.1 GCF_015356865.1 Catenulispora pinisilvae | reverse complement strand
CTCCACCAACAACGCGGAGTAGTCCAAGGCCCGGCGCCCATCGTCCAAAGCCGTGGCATCGGGATACGCACGCGCCGTGGCATGCAGGACATCAATAAGCGTCCGCGGAGCGGGAGCCGACGCCGACGCGTCGTACACCGCGGGGGCGTCCAAGCCGGACACCGGCTGATCCATACAGGCATCCTCGCGTCGGCGGGGCGGCGCGCGCCGTTCGCGGGCCTGGCCGGTGTCAGGATATCAACAGAGATGATCACGCGAATTCCGACAGCGCCCCGGGGGTTACAGTCCACACCGCCCACCCACGCCGAAACCGGAGTGAGGAAGAGCGGACTGGGCTCAGCACAGCGAACAGAAGCGTCGGCGGCATGGCCCGGGCGTGGTGCGCGGG
>NZ_JAAFZA010000622.1 GCF_015356865.1 Catenulispora pinisilvae | reverse complement strand
CGCCCCCAGGATGGCCGGTTCTTGACATCCATGCTGATCGTCACGCGTTCGGGCGTGTCGAGCAGCGGTGGACCGAGGAAGATCCCCTACACCACACCGGCAGCCGCACTGCTGACCCGTGCCCTCGCGCCCTACGGTTGCTCTTCTTCCGGTCGGTTTTCGGTTCGTTCCCCTCGGTCGCGTCGGCAGGGCTTTGCCTACAGTGCCGGTGGCCGGGAGTCAAGTTCGCGCTATACAAACCGCAGCTTGCAGGCTCGACCGCAACGGCGCGGACTTTACTCCCGGACACCGGTGCTGTACCCCTTGGGGCTGACGACGCGACCGTGGGGAACGAACCGCACCACCTCACAAACCGCCGGCGCAGGGCCCTGACCCGACCACCCTATGGAG
>NZ_JAAFZA010000621.1 GCF_015356865.1 Catenulispora pinisilvae | reverse complement strand
CCCCGATGCCCGTCTCCCCGACCCGGTCCCGGATCGCCCGCACCACCAGGTCCTCGCCCCCGAAGTAGCGCGCCGGCCCGTCCAGCGGCAACGCCGCCAACCCCGGCCGCACCACCTCGTAACGCGGCGTGAAATCGGCCAGCGCCCCCAGCACCGGCTCGAACGCCCGCGCCTCCGCCGCCTCGTCCCGCGCGTGGAGCACGAGGCCCGGCGACAGCCGCTGCGCGTCCCGCGTCCGCTGCCCGCGCCGCACTCCCTCGATACGCGCGGCGGAGGAGCAAGCCACGATCACGCCTTTGACGACCACGGCCGCCAGCGTGTCCGGGTCCGCGCCCACCGCCACTACCGGCCAGTCCGGGCACCATACGGTGAGGGCGCGGTCGGGGATGGCG
>NZ_JAAFZA010000620.1 GCF_015356865.1 Catenulispora pinisilvae | reverse complement strand
CCGAAAGGGCGCGGACTTTACTCCCGGACACCGGTGCTGTACCCCTTGGGGCTGACGACGCGACCGAGGGGAACGAACCGCAACCACCTCACAAACCGCCAGCGCAGGGCCCTGACCCAGCCACCCTATGGAACAGCGCCAGTTCCCCGAGGGAGCCGAGAGCCCCCGCCGGAGGCGCCGGGCTCTTCATCACAGCTCTTGACCTTGCCGTTGACTTTGATCTTGCTGTTGACCTTGCTGTTGATCTGGCTGTTGACCTGGCTCTTGACCTGGCTCTTGTTCCGACTTGCCGGAGTTGAAGAGGCCTGAGGTGGGGCGGGGTTGTGAACGCGCAAACCGGCAGCCGACAAACACACCCACCGCCCCGAACCCCGAACCGGCTTACCTATGAC
>NZ_JAAFZA010000062.1 GCF_015356865.1 Catenulispora pinisilvae | reverse complement strand
CACCCGCACCCGCCCCCGCACCAGGCGCCGGTCCCTGGGGGCCTCCGCCCGGCCAGTCGCCGTTCCCGCCCAGCCAGCCGCCGCCGGGCCAGCCGCCCTTCTTCCCGCAGCAGGGGCCGCCCCCGAGCAAGGGCAACGGGGGCAAGACCGCGGCGATCATCGTGGGTGCCGTGGTCGCGGTAGCCGCCGTGGTGTCGCTGGTGGTGCTCGCCACGCGGAGCAACAACAGTGGGTCCTCCGACGCTGTCGGGAACGCCGCGAAGTCCACGACTTCGTCGTCCGCCCCCTCCTCGACGCTGCCGACGTCCGTGCCGGGCACCAACTTCCCGACCGACTCCGCCGGCGCGTCCGGGTCGGACACCGGCGGGCCGTCCGACGGCTCCAGCGACACCGCCGGGGGCGATGTCACCGACACCGACTCGGCCGGGGACACCGACTCCCCGCCCGGGCTGACCTCGGCGCCGTTCGATCCGAACTCGCTCAACGCGATGCAGACCGACAAGACGCCGCTGGAGGTGAACGCGCTGGTGCCGCAGGACTTCACCGACGACAAGGGCGTGCACTACACGCTGAAGGCCGGCAGCGTGCAGCCGTGCGTGCAGACCGACATGTCCTCGAACATGCAGGACATCCTGACCTCCAACAGCTGTAGCAAGGAGATCGCGGCCGCCTATGTCGACGACAGCGGCCAGTACCTGGTCTCGGTGAAGGTCCTGCCGCTCCCCGACGAGCACACCGCGACCACCGTCTACAACGACCTCGCGCAGCAGTCGACCGCCGACTTCGGCATCTGGTGCCCGGAGAGCGGGCCCGGCTCCACGGCGTGCCAGGGCGACTACCAGTCGGCGACCATCAAGCAGTACCGCGAGCAGCAGCACCGCTACATCATCCTGTCGGTGGCGCTGGCCGTGAACCATTCACAGTCCACTGACATCACACCGTGGCTGGACGCCGCCGCGAAGAAGGCCGTGGACGGCTCCGGGCCGACCAACTGGTCCGGCAATCAGTAGCGGATACCCGTCGAGGCCAAGTTCGAAGGCCCAGTTCGAAGGCCCCTGCGATGCTCTTCGCAGGGGCCTTTGACACAACCACGATCAGCAAACCACAACCACGATCAGCAGACGCCGCAAGCGTCCTCCGCCTGGGCCGGAGCCGCCGGCTGACCGATCGACGGCATCCCCAGCGCCACGGCGGACCCCCGCCGCTGGGCCTCCGGCTGCTCCTGCCGAGCCTGCCACGCGTCGCCGGACCGGGTACGTCGCAGCACCTTGATGGCACTCCCGCCGTCCGCGCCGTCGGCGTTCAGGTGGTGCGGCGCCGCGTAGGTGACCTGCACCGACACCATGTCGCCGGGCCGCGGCAGCTCCTCAGCGGGAGTACCGCCCACAGCGAAGTGCACCAGCCGGTTGTCCGGAGCCCGCCCCGACATCCGCCGCGTCTCCTCGTTCTTACGTCCCTCGCCCTCGGCGACCAGCAGCTCGACGGTGTGCCCGACCTGCTTCTTGTTCTCCTCCCAGGAGATCTCCTCCTGCAGCGCGACCAACCGCTCGTACCGCGCCTGCACGACCTCCTTGGGCACCTGCTCCTCCATCGTGGCCGCCGGAGTCCCGGGCCGCTTGGAGTACTGGAACGTGAACGCGGCCGAGAACCGCGCCTCGCGCACCACGTGCATCGTCTGCTCGAAGTCCTCCTCGGTCTCCCCGGGGAAGCCGACGATGATGTCGGTGGTGATCGCCGCGTCCGGCATCGCCGCCCGCACCCGCTCGATGATGCCCAGGTAGCGGTCCTGCCGGTAGGAGCGGCGCATCGCCCGCAGCACGGTGTCCGAGCCGGACTGGAGCGGCATGTGCAGCTGCGGCATCACGTTCGGGGTCTGCGCCATCGCCGCGATCACGTCGTCGGTGAAGTCCCGCGGATGCGGCGAGGTGAAGCGCACCCGCTCCAGGCCCTCGATCTGCCCGCAGGCCCGCAGCAGCTTCGCGAACGCCTCCCGGTCACCGAACTCCGACCCGTACGCGTTGACGTTCTGCCCGAGCAGCGTCACCTCGCACACGCCCTCGGCCACCAGCGCCTCGATCTCGGAGAGGATCTCCCCGGGCCGCCGGTCCTTCTCCTTGCCCCGCAGCGCGGGCACGATACAGAAGGTGCAGGTGTTGTTGCACCCCACCGACACACTGACCCACGCCGCGTACGCCGACTCCCGCCGCGTCGGCAGCGTGGAGGGGAACACATCCAACGACTCCAGGATCTCAACCTGGGCCTCATCCTGCACCCGGGCCCGCTCCAACAACACCGGCAACGCCCCGATGTTGTGCGTCCCGAACACCACATCCACCCACGGCGCCCGCCGCGTGATCTCCCCCCGATCCTTCTGCGCCAGACACCCCCCGACCGCGATCCGCATCCCCGGCCGCCCCGCCTTCACCGAGGCCAGATGCCCCAGGTTCCCGTAGAGCCGGTTGTCGGCGTTCTCCCGCACCGCACAGGTATTGAGCACCACCACATCCGCCTCACTGGCCCCATCCGCCGCCCGCACATAGCCGGCGCCTTCCAGCAGGCCGGACAGGCGCTCGGAGTCGTGGACGTTCATCTGGCAGCCGTAGGTCCGGACCTGAAAGCTCTTTATAACTCGTTCCTCGGGCATGCCTACTAGGATAGGCGTTCGTCGGCAGTGTCGTGGGCCCTTGTGACCAGGCTGCGCAGCTCACTGAGGTAGTCCCGCCGCCGGATGTATCGAGTCCGGCGCGGCGCGCCTCCAGCCGATCACGCAGCGCCCCGCCGCCAACTCCCCTCGACCTGCCGCTCAGGCATGCTGGCGGGGTAAGCCAGCCGCCGCGCCTGGGCCTGGACGAGCCAGTTCGCCCACCGGGTGATGAACTCCTCCAGGTCCCCGGCTTCCACCTGCGTGAAGGGCCAGGCCACCTGGTGGACGGCGGTCGAACGGGCCAGCGCGGCGCGCGAGGTGGCGTCCGGGGCCATCGCGAACGGGGCGTACGACTCGATGATCCCGGTGGCCGGGTGCGTCATGAAGGCCATCTCGTACCAGCCGTACACACCAGCCTGTTGCGCGTCGCAGAACCACAGCGAGTGTTTGCGCCCGTCGTAGCCACGGAGCGGCGGGGTGGTCTTCACCGTGAGGGAGGCGTGCGCGATCACGTCGAACGGCAATTCGGCTCGGTCGCGCCACATACCGTTCACCGGCTCCACTGCGGACAGGTGCAGTTCCCCGGCGCCGAGCTGGAAGATCCATCCGGTGTTTCCGGGCGTCAGCGTCCCGTCGGAGGCGGTCTCCACGACGGCGTCGTGGAACTCGCCGGAGATAAGGGCGAACGGCTCCCAGGCCGAGTGCTGCAGCCCCGTGCGCCGGTCCTGCTCAACCTGATCGCTGAAGTCGCGAGCCTGCGCCGCCGCCTGCTGCGCCACGACGCTCTGGTTGGCCTGGGCCAGCCAGGTCAGGCCGGCGTAGGCGGGCGGCTGAGCGATCTTGCCGAGCCGGACCAGCACGTTCGCGGGGATCGGCCGGGACTGCGGCACCCACTCCCGCTTGTCGAACTTCAGACCGGTCACAGGCCCACTCCCTTTGTTCGTACTCCCTGAAGATGTCGTGGGGCCTCGGGAGCGCCCTGAAGGATCGAGCTCGTCCGACGCGTAGCCACACCCGCGATACGTCCACTCCACGATGGGTGTGTGGTACAGCCGACTACATCCGAGGCTCCGGTGCCGTTGTAAATGCCTTTGGCGACAGCCTTCACGATCTTTGCATCGCCGAAAGCCGCTACACGGGCCTCCTGATCATTGGCATCAGGATCGCGTAGGGCCTTAGCCGTGTACGTGAGTTCTGCCGCGCACGACGGGCCGTCCTCCTTAGGGTCACAACCGCCGCCGCTCAGTTGTTCCATCAGGCCGCCTGGGTCGGTGGCGGCGACTGGGTCGTTGCCGGCGTAGGCGTAGCCGTAGCCGTCTAAGATCTGTGGGTTACTGGCTTGGAAGACGGGGTCGGCGGAGATGAACCGTCCTGTGTTCGGGTCCTATTTGCGGGCGCCGATGCATACAAGTCCTGTTGTGGTGTCGGTGGTTTTACTTTACCAAGGAAGGTGTGGTCGTCCGGCCGTGGCTGGCCGTTTCATGTCAATGGCTGACGATCCAGTGCTCGGAGCGTACTGCTTCCACTGCGCCCTCGCTGACCGGGCTCGTGATCATCGAGCTCGACTGGCCGACAGCGTGCTGGGAGTCCGTATGGAAGAGATAGGCGAGTGACGGGCCCGCCTCGTCCACCGCGACCAACAGCCACCCGCCAAGTAGGAAGCTCGCGGCGCTCAACGTCTCATTCACGTTCAGGCTTCCCGCACGTCGAAGAAGACGTTGCTGAATAGCAGAAAAGTTCGGTCGGGCATGGTGCCGGTAGGGCGGATGCGTCTGGTAAGGCGGTCTCAGCGGCTGCTCAGGCGCCGCCCATAGCGATTGCTACTCAGTGCCCTGACGACGCATCAACGACTGTGATCGTCCCCTGATGAACTATCCTGAGCACCCAGCATGAATTGGTCCCAGCGTGCCTGCTGATCTGAATCGAGTTCAAGGCGAGGGAAGGTCGCAAAAAAGGCGTAGGCAAGGTTGATAACCTCCTTCAGCGATGCATCTTTCAAGTGCCCAAAATCACCCCTGGAAACATCCAGCGTGAATCTCCATCGCGCCCTGTCGTTCATCTCGACCATCACCATGCAACGGTATACATCTGCACCCTCCGAACCAGATATGACCATTTCGATATTCTTTATTTCACCGCAGTTTCGGCGAAACCAATCCGGGCGCCCGTTGGCGCTCCACCCGCTAGAGAGAGCAGCCTCCGTAAGTCGCTCCAGGTCTCCAACCGAAAGGATCTTGATATCGCTACACGACATCCGCCCACCAACCACTTCCCACGGCCAACGGAATTTGCCATTTCTACCGATCATCACCGCGCCTCTACATAGTTGATAAATATTTCAGTGTCCCAATCGATGTTCTCGTTTCCCGGGTCGGCAGCTCGTGCGAGCAACTGCGCCATCCTATGATTGCCTTGCCCAAGCTCATCAGACAGGCCTGCATTCGTTGCAAGATATTGCCCATCCTGCGGGAAGAAGACAGACGCTATCAGGTCGACATCGTCGAGTCCATTCGAACCGACCGCCTTGGATGCCATGAAGTCGTTTCCATGCGCCATCCCGCGGAGGGTTGCGACTGTGGCATTGGCCTCCGGTGCTGCCCCATTGAGTGATGCGTGCAAATCGCGATTCGCCTGCCATACATCCATGGGCAGCCCCATCGCGCTGCGTATCGAAGCCTGGTTACTAGCCCAACTACGGACGCCTTCCTTCGTGTGAGCCAAACTGGATGCCACCTGCTTGGCTCCCGCGCGGGCGCCGTCGGCGAGAAGCCCCGCGTCTCTCACCTTGCCCAGCCCTGTCGCCACAGTTGCGATATCGATAGCCTTCGATACCGCGTTCATCTGCCTTTTGGTGGCTATGCCGTGAGTCGATATAAAGTTGTCATACCAGTCAGTGAGTGATATTGACTGCGTATTTACCTCACCAGACGGGGCATTCGCTCCACCGCTGGTAATGGTTCGGTCCACGGTCGCCGTCGCGCCCGCGGAGATAATTTTGCTAATGGGGGTCAGCTGGAGGACAGTGTCCGCTTGGCTATTCAGCCAATGGCCAGCACCTGCAGCCACTACCCCGGCGTCGTGCGGCGTCTTGTTCAAGGAGCATGACCAACTGCAACTCGCCGGAGCCGTCGAGGTGTCCTGGCAGCCGTCTTCACCAGTACAGGGGTTGACGTAGTTCGGCGAATAGTTGGAGAAGGGGTCGTTGTTGATCTCACGGATCAGGCCTGAAGGATCAGAACCGTTGATTGGGTCATTTCCGGCGTAGGCGTAGCCACCGACAGTCTGCGGATCACCCTCCGAGAAGACTGGGTCCGCAGAGATAAAGCGGCCGGCGTTCGGGTCGTATTTGCGGGCGCCGATGTCGACGAGCCCTGTTGTGGTGTCGGTGGTCTTGCCGAGGAAGGTGTGGTCGTCGGGCCATGTGGTGACGGCCTTGCCGCGGCTTTGTCCGTAGGGGGTGGTGTAGCGGCGGTTGAGGATCTGGCCGTTGGCGGCGTTGATGGTGGTGTCGCCGGTTCCTTGACCGTCGCTGACTTCGTAGGTGATGCTGCCGCCGTTGGAGACGATCATCGTCGCTGCACCAGGGGAGGTGTAGTACCGGTTTCCGGAGACGATTCCGCCAGCAAGATGGATCTCGGCGGAGCCGAGGTAGAGACTCACGCCGGCGTTTGCGCCGCCCGTATCGCGGCGGATGAGCTGGTTGCCATCGGCGTCGTACAGGTATGTAGAAGTACTGTTGGTAGTGGCGTCGGTGACGGTGGCCAGACGGTTTTCGGCGTCCCAGGTGAGGGTTTGGTTGGGGCCGGCTGCGAGTTGGCGGCTGGTGGTATTGCCAGAGCCGTCGTAGTTGTAGGTGTCGGTGCTGCTGATCGGGCCGGTGCGGGTGACCTGGTTGAGCAGATGGGGTCCGGTGCCGCCGGTGGTTGCTGCGCCAGCAGTGTTGGTGGTTCCGGCGTTCGGGTAGCCGCTGGTGGCGGTGGTGTCGTTGGTAGTGTTGCCGGCGGTGTCGTAGTCGGTCTGGGTGGAGCGGTTGCCGGTTTGTGCGCCGTTACCCAGGCCTGCGGCACTGGCGGCGTCGAAGGTCCAGGACTGCCAGTAGGCGGCGGGGCTGGCCATCTGACCGGTACCGCTGCCGGTGATCTGGCCTGCCCGCGCGGTGGCCACGGTCGGTGGGTTGTTCTGCGTCGACGACGCACACGAGCCGAGGCCGCCCACGGCTGCGTTGGGCTTGGTCAGGTCGGTGGTGGCAGGTGGGCTCTGGTCGCCGGCGTCGGTCCAGGCGTTGGTGAGGCGGCTGGCGTAGTCGTAGGTGAAGCACTGGTTGTCCCGGGCTTGGGTCCCGGGGTAGTAGGAGCCGGTGACATTCCAGTCCTGAAGGTCCGCTGTCGAGGTGAGACGACCTGTCGCGTCATAGGTGTAGGAGACGTCGTCGATGCCGTATTTGTTGAGCTGGGCGGTGTTGTTCGGGTCGTCTCCGGCGGTGGCGTCGGTGAAGGTGTTGGTGACGCGGTTGGTGGCCTGGTCGTACTGGTTCTGTGTGACCACCTGACGCGGGTAGTCGCCGACGGTGCGAGACAGGATCTTGCCGGTCTGGTCGTACTGCGTGTCCACGAGGTCGTTGTTGGTGCCGCTGGACAGCAACAGCAGGCCGTCGGTGTTGTAGGAGTTGTAGACGGTGTCTGCTGGTAGTCCCCCGGCAGCGGGCAGGTCGATGTGGTCCAGCGCCCCGGTGTTTGGGGTGTAGTACATGTTGGTTTGGTACGGGCCGGCCAGTGGGCCTTCGGCGCTCGGGATGACGGTCTTGGTGCCGGTGGGCCGGTAGTCTGTGTCGTACCCGGTGGTTTGCGCAGTGTAGGCGCTGCCGTTGGCGCCGCCGACGTAGCGGATGGAGGCGTCAGGCTGGCCCTTGTCCAGGCTGTCGAAGGTCCATCCCGCCAGCTGCGCCGCGGGATTGGCGATCGCGGTGGTGCGGGCCTGGGCCAAAATGCTGCGGTCGGTGATCGAGCCGGCGTCGTATTCGCCGGTCTTACGGTTCAGGTTGTCGTAGGTGTAGGCCAGCACGTGACCGCGGCCGTCGGCGGTGGCCAGCATGAGTCCTGCGGGGTCGGACAGGGTGGTGGTGGTTCCGATGTCCGGGTCCGTGGTGGTGACGTTGCGCCCGGCCAGGTCGGTGACGGTTGTGGTCCAGGTGTTCTGCTTCGTGGCGTCGGTGACCGTGGTAGCAGTGCCTTCAGTGCCGCCTGGGTTGTAGGTGAAGCCGTATTTGGTGACGTCCGCATGGTCCGGGTTGCCATCAGGGGCGATCGGGTTGCCGGCGGCGTCGTGGTAGCTCCACAGCGCGGTAGTACGACCACGAACGTCTGTCACCGTGGAGGTTCCGCCGCTGGTGGCCTGGCCGTTCCCGGCCGGGGCGGTGACATCGGTGCGATCCATGCCGGGGTAGGCGGTGGTGGTTACGGCCCCGGGTAGCGGCTTGCCCATGGACTGCTGGGTGACGGTCAGCGGCCTGGACATCCCATCGAAGGTCGTGACGGTCTCCGATGGAATGCTGCTCTCGGCGAACTGTAGCCACAGCCCGCTCGGGGCAGGGCTCGCGTCGTAGTGCGCAGCGTAGGTCCTGAACGACCGCCCGAGACTGTCGTATTGGGTATCGGCGACGACTGTCCCGGCAGAGCCGTCCACCGGTGTGGACTGGGTCTGCACCGCGTCGCCGAACCCGTCGACCTCGGAGAACGATTCGCCGTAAGACCCGTCTTCCCGCAACGTCTCAGTCTGGACGTAGCTGTTGGGCGGCGGAGATGTCGGCGGAGTACCGCCGTTAAGTACGGTCGGTGCTACGCCGACCAGGTTGTAGGTGAACCGCTTGTTCGAGCTCGAGGCGGTCAGGCGGTCGGGCAGCCAGACGGAGGTGGGCTTCCCCATGCCGTCGTAGTACTCGTAAGTGGATCTGTTGTTAGGGTCTGTGGTCTGCTCTACCACTTGCCGACCTTGGTCCACGGTGTCGGTGGTGACCCAGCCGGCCGGGTTTGTGGTTCGAATACTGGTCGGCAGCGCGGCCTTATCCGGAGTGAAGATGGTCTGGGTCGTGTGCTGGTCCGGATCGGTCGCGGACATGACTCGGCCGTACCCATCAAAGGTCGCGGTCGTTGTGATCCACGTCAGGTTGCCGGAGGCGTCAACGTCGCTCGCCTTCTGCACGGTCGTCGGGTCCCCTACATCGGGGATGACGCCTGGGGTGGTCGATCCGTCGAACAGGGTCTGTTGTGCGGAGACGAGGTTCGCCTTGCTCGGCGCGGTCCCTGTCGCACACGTACCGCCGGGCGGCACGATCTGCGTGCTCTGCCAGTAAGAGACGGCGGTGCGCTCAAGGTCGCTCTGGTCGGTGGCGTACTTGGTGGTGGTGCACAGTTCCTGGAGTGTTCCGTCGTTCTTGTCGTCGGTGAGGATCAGGTGCCCGTTGCCGCCGACTGTGCCGGCCGTGAAGTTCGGCAGGCTGTTGTCATAGGTGTAGTCGATCTCCGCATGGCGGGTACCGGTGGTCACCCGGTCGTAGGTGACCTTCTTGGCGGTCTCGGCGAAGTGCGAGCGTTGGTCCGGCAAGCCGGGAGGCCGCTTGTGGGTGGCTGTGACGATTGTGGTGGGATCGACTGGCACATTGACCACGTCGGAGACGACGGTCGAGGAATTGTCGGCAGCGAAGGTCTGGACGTCGACGGGCGCCCCGGCCAGTGCGTTGTCGTCGCGAAGCCCGGGATCTCCTTGGTTGAACACGTCGTTGTGGTTGTCGTTCGCCCACACGTGCCCAGAGGAGTCCTGGAACGGGTAGGAAGCGTTACCGTCCTGGTCCATGCCTCGGAAGTACGTGGTCAGTGTCTTGCTGTTGCTTCCAGCTGCCGCGGCCCCGGTGATGGTCTGGACCTGCGAGAACCCTCGGAACTGGTCGAATGTGCGGTAAGCGGCGTCAGCCTGTTCGGAGTCGTTTGTGTGCCATACCGGTGTGCCGAGGAAGGTGTAGCGGGATACCCGGTCTGGCGAGATCCCCGTCGTGTCCACGGTCCGGACGGATGTGACGATGTATTTGTTGAACCAATCCAGAGTCGGCGCGGTGGCGTTGGGCTGGGTCCAGTACTCCGGATAGCACAGGCTGTTGTTCGCGGTGATCGTCGGCACAGGCGCAGGTGGGGCGTTGCAGTCGAAACTCGTGCCGCCCGCATTTCCCAAACCGTAGGTGACCTCAACGAGCGAGCCAAGGGTGTCGCTGATCCGGTCCAGGCGTAGTCGCTGGTAGGCCTGGGTAGCGGCAGAAGGCGACGCCTTCGCCCGGTTAGGCATAAAGCTGCCGTGCGTGTAGACCTCTGGGTCGGTGGTTTTGGCGGTGCTTCCGTCACGATTGGTTGTCCACCCTGTGTGGGTGATGCCCGCCAGCCACAGCGAGGGCCGGTCATCGGTAGAACCGCCAGTTACGGCATTGAACTGGTGTGGCAGGCCGTACTGGTCTACCGGCCGATACTTACCATCTAGATCCGCGTTGACATTGGTTGTGATCTGCGACAGTTGTTCGGTGTTGAAAAACGTGGGTGTGTAGTTGGTACACACGGCACCACCAGCCGTACCGTCCACGGTCCCAGCCGCAGTACAGTGCTGGTCAAATGGCGTGTCTACGAATGCAGCAGCATTCGCCGAGGTGATACCGGTGGATGCAATACCGCCGGAGACGGTCACCGTTGCCGTCGGGCACAGAGGGTTGTATCCAGCCTCGCCGCTATCTGAGATACAACGTGCAGCCGGGGTGAACACCACGTTCTCAGCTGGGGGGTAGGCAATGCGGTACGGGCGCAGATGATTGGCGGCCGCGATTGCCGAGGGGTTCCAGATAACATTGCCGGTGTCCCAGCCGTAGTCGATCTGTGCCAGGTAGCCGCCGGCCTGGTATTCGGTCGGGCTCGCCGGGGTGCCGCGCAGGTAGAAGTTCTCTTCCCGGGCGTAGGTGTAGCGGGCCAGGCCGCCACGCGGATCAACGACGAAGTCCAGGTTCCACCGCCAGCCGGTCCGACACGCCTTCGGATCCTTCGTCGGGTCAGCGCAAGCTGCCCCGGCCAGAGACCCGGCCCCGAACACCGGCACACCCCACGCCGAGTAGGTAGGCGCGTCATTGCCGCCAGCGCCGGGCAGCTGGTTGGCACCAAAGTAGTACTGGGTGCCATCCGTGGTAGTCACCCGCCAGTACTGGCCGCCGTCGCCGGTGTTCCCGTTGCTCGCACCGGAGAGCAGCTCTACCCGGGATCCGTCGTCCCCGGCGATCCTCCAAGTGCCTGTACCGTCGTCCTTGAGCAGTTCTCCGCCGCGGCCGCCGAAGGAGATGGTGGCATTGGGCGTCCCCCAGCACTCGTCGCTCGACGTGGGAAACCCAGCCTTCGAACATGGTTCGTAGGAACGCTCGATGTAGCCCGGGTTGTAGTCCCAGCCATCGCCGACCCACGAGCCCTGCGCGTTGGACACCGAGGTACGGCCATCGATGCTGGCAGAGTCGTAACTCAACGCGACCTTCGGAGCCACGCCGCCAAGTGCGGGCGGCACAGTGATCGGATAACTGTAGGTGAACGACCCCTCGTTGCCGCCCCCGGACCAGGTGTCCGAATCCTTCAACGGGGTGGCCGAGTAGTCGCCGTTGGCGCCGTTTGGCGCCGAGGTCGCGGCCAATACGATCGCCGCGCCCGTTTCGGAGCTGGCCTGCCCGCTTGCGGCAGCTGTGGCATCGCCTGGGATGGTGACTGTCGCAATGAGCCGGTGATGCGCACGGTCGTTGGTGAAAGCCACCGGCGTCTGGGTACGGCAGGCCGCTTCTTTCGGCGTGCTCAACGCGCAGCCGGGAAGGGTGACCAGCTTCAGCCGATCGGCGAAGTTGCCGCCGAAGGCATCAGAGAATCCGGAGTAGTCCAGAGCAACCAGCGCAGGGACCCCGACCGTCCCGCCATCGGCCCGCGCCAGAGTCAACATCACTGCGCTGGCCCCGGCGCTGGATGCCGCCGAATGATCGGCGACGGTCACGTTGACCTTCGCTGCTGGAGTCGTTGCAGGCGGCCGCGCTCCGCCGGTCTGCCCTGCCGCGGCTGCCGCGATACTGACCGGCGTACCCGGTACGGGGGCCGAGGAAGCGCTCTGGCCGGCGCCGCCGGCCGAGGATCCGGCATCACGTTGGGCCGGTGTCGGCGACAGGTCAACCACGACCGAGGCGGCCTTCGGCCACACAGTCGCCGGGACCTTGTACCCGGCCATCGGCTGAACCGCAACAGCAGAATGCGCCGTACTGCGGCTCACTGCCGCGATGGACGGCATCTTCGTCACCGGCCGCGGCTGCCACACCTTCGGATTGTGCGGCCCATGAGCAGCCCCAGTCGCTGCTGGACCGGACATCACAGCCAGTCCCATGGAACCGATCGCCACACACACCGCGAGACAGCGAAACCGCCTCTGAACAGCGCGGGAATCACTCGACGAACGCCATGCCCCCACCGGGCACCCCCTGGATGATCAAATCGCACCAAAGCATCGCCTAACCCGATCAAGGCGGCGCGGGGGACGATAACCAGGCTCGAACAGATCGTCCATATGCGGACCTTGACTCAAGGCTTGTTTATAACGATTTAGTCCCATGCCCTCGCTACCCAGAGTTAAATCAGAGTTCTGATACGAGGTGATTTCGACTGGTTTAGACCACCAAGATCGCCTCGCGGCGCCGACCGCAGGCTGTCGTCTATAACGATTCCGACAGCGCAGATCAGTTGCCAGCCCTTGAACCGTCCCCGTAAGTTGCGCACGCGCGCATGCTGGCGCGCGTTCAGCGCCGAGGAGGGCCGTTGATGAAACCACTTTCACGCGCGCGCAGAAGGGCCAGAATGGTGGCACAACGACTTTTCATCTGCGTAGTTAGCGTCACCCTCTTGCTGTCTTTGGCAAGCACGGCTACCGCAGCCTCCCGTGCCTCAGGCAACCCGACACCCACGCCGAAACAGCACATAGCAAGTAGTCATGTCAAGCAAGGATCGGTAACACCGCACGCCACGATGACAGGGGCGAACCCACCCACGTTTCAGTCCACTACCTTCCCCGGGATCGGCCAGCACCTACCGTCCTACCCCCAGACCGGCACCGCCGGCACGATCACAGTCAGCGCGACCGCCCCGACCACACCGATCGATCATTTCCTGTGGGTGCTCAACGCCACCGCCAACAACGCCGACGCCGGAAACTGCACCACCCTCACCAACGTCGCCTGCGGCACTGCCGCAGCGACCGGCGGCTTGAACGCCACCGCGACGATCAACCTCGCCGCGGGAACCAGCGACGGCGAACGCTGGGGCACCAACACTCTCTACGCGGCCGCCGTCGACAGCGCCGGCATCGCCTCACCGTTCGCCCGCTACGACTTCTTCCTGGCGCAGGCATTCACACCGACGTCCTTCGGCAACGTCACCGGCGACGGCATCCCCAACCTGATGAGCGTCGACGCCGGCGGCAACCTGGTCGTCTACCCGGCCAATCTGGACCCGGCAGGCTCCGTCAACGCGATCCAAGCCGCCACGGCCGCAGCTGCCCCCAACGGCAAAAGCTGGGCCAGCGCCCTGTTCACGCACCGCGGCTCCGAACGCGTCCAGCCAACCGACGACCTATTCGCCTGGGACGCCGACAGTCACGGCAACGGGAACCTCTACTACTACCTCAACGCACAAATCGCCTCCGCGACCACCCAGCCCGGCTACCGGCCCCCGCTGACCCCCGACCAATTCAGCCAAACCCACAGGGTCACGGTCACCCGACCGACCTGCACTCCCTCAATACAAAATGGCCTGTGCGCCGGTTACGACACGACATGGAGCAGCGTCAAGCAAACCATCGCGCTCGGCCCAGCCAACGGCGGCTGCACCATCACCACCCCCACCAACGCATGCAAAACCAGCCTGATCACTGTCGAAAAGGACGGAACCGACGCCACCCGCGTCTGGCTGTTCTCCCCCGCCAGCAACGGACAACTCCGAAACCCAATCCTGCTGTCCACCTCCACCCCAGACTGGGACTGGTCCACCGTCCAAGTCATCGCACCAGGCAACGCCACCGGACACCCCGGCGGCGCCGGCGGACTGCCCGACCTGTGGGCCAAGGCCCCCGACGGCACACTGTGGCAATTCACCAACCACTCCGACACCGCAACCTTAGGCTCCGGACTCGCAGACCTCGCCACCCGCCAGCAACTCGGCTCCAACGGCGAATTCGGCCACTACACCTGGATCTCGTCAGCCGGCGACCTCAACGGCGACGGCCACCCAGACCTGTGGGCCATGACCCCCGACGGCCAAATCACCGTAATCAACGGACCGATCGGCACCACCCTCGGAGCCCAAACCCTGACCACCGCCACCGCCACCGGCTGGACCAACACCTCCAACACCAGCAGGCTGCAAAACCAAGCCGCCAACGGCATCGCCGGACAGGTCGTCTCCGGCATCATCGGCGGCCGCAGCGGACAACGCTGCATCGACGATCTCCAAGGATCGCTCACCCCGGCAACCGCGGTCATCGACCTGTGGGACTGCAATGCCACCTGGCCCCAACAATGGTCCTTCGCCGCAGACGGCACCATCCAACTGATGGGCTCCTCACCGGCCACCCCACCCAACCTGTGCCTGGACACCGGCGGCCAACTGGTACAGGGCGCGAAGATCACCCTGAACACCTGCGGCGGCGCCACTGACGGCTTCCAGGTCTGGCGCCTCCTACCCTCTCCGTCCACCGCCGGCAAATATTGGTTCTACAACCCAGCATCAGGGCTCTGCATGGAGGACACTCAAGCATCCACAACCAATGGCAACCCGCTGCAACTCAACCAGTGCCTGGACAACGCTGCACAACAATGGTCTCTACCCACCGGAGCCAATGAAAACCAAACCGCAGAAGCCGAATCAATGTCTGGCACGGCGGAAAACGGCACCATGCAAATCCAAACCAACTGCTGCGGCATCAACTGGTCCAACGGGGCGCAAGAATTCTTCACCAGTACCGTCAGCGACGCGTCCCTGACATTCAACTACTACGTTGCCAACACAGGCGACTACCAGGTCGCTCCAATCTTGACCATGGCCCCGGACTACGGTCAATTCGAGCTTGTGATGGACGGCCAACAACTGGGACGCGAATTCGATAGTTTCCAGCCATCCGGTGTATCCACCAAGGTCGTCAAACTCGGAGCCTTCGAGCTGGCTGCCGGGCCCCACACGTTCAAGTTCCATGTCAACGGCACAAACGCCGCCTCAACCGGCAACCGATACAACCTCGGTGTTGACACGCTCAACCTCATCCCGACCACTGGCTTGGGCCCGACCGCGGGACTCAGCTTGAGCCCGACCAGCGGTGACACACCCTTGATCACTACCGCAGACGCCTCATCTTCCTACCAAGGTGGCGGCAGGCTCACCAGCTACACCTTCGACTTCGGCGACGGAACCGCCGCCGTCACATCGGCCACCCCGACCGCCACTCACGTCTACGGAACCGCCGGCACCTACAGCGTGAAAGCCACTGCTATCGACAACGGAAACGCCCCAGGCAGCACAACGACGCTAATTACGCTCACCGGCGGCCCCACTGGATGGTGGAAGCTAGCAGACGGCGCCGGCAGCACCGCCGCCGACTCCAGCCTGCCCGGCAACCACCCAGCCACACTGTCAACATCCGGTGTGTCATGGGGAACCGGCGGCTACGCCACCTTCGCAGGAACCGGCGGAACCATCACCACCACCGGACCCGTCGTCGACACCACCAAATCCTTCACCGTAGCCGCGTGGGTCAACGCCGCATCCCTCGGAACCGGCACCCAAACCATAACGTTCCAACAGGCCGGAACAGCCGCCGGCTTCTACCTGGAATACAACGGCTCCACCTGGCAGTTCGCCCGCGCTCTCACCGACACGACGAACCCAACCGTCGCTCACATCGCCGCCAGCTCACCAGCGACCGCAGGAGTCTGGGCTCACCTGATCGGCACCTACGACGGATCCACCGGCACCATGTCCTTCTACCTCAACGGACAACTCGCCGGCACCGCGACCGACACCACGCCGATCGCCTCAACCGGTCCCCTGGCCATAGGACGCGGCTTCTACAATGGCAGCGCCAACAACTTCTTCGACGGCTCGATCGCCGACGTCCGCGTCTACCCGGAAGCCATCGATAGCGACCTGGCGGCCGGGATCTACCAGAACACCGGCTTCGCCAAACCCCAACTGCCCGGCGTCGCCGGCCCTGTAATCTCCGCCAACACCACCACCGGCAATCCCAGCCGCCAGGTGTGCCTAGACGACCGGGACGGGAGCCTGACCCGCGACACCACCGTCGATATCAACGACTGCAACGGCTCCTGGACCGAAGCCTGGCAGTTCTACCCCGACCACACGATCCACATCATAGGATCCAACCCCGCCACACCACCGTACCCAGCCATGTGCCTGGACACCGGCGGCCTCAACACACAAGGCTCGGAAGTCTCGCTCGACGACTGCGAAACTGGAAATGCCAATCAGGTGTGGAACATCGTTCCTTCAACCACCGCACCAGGATACGTCTCGCTGCAGAACCCGGGCACCAGTATGTGCCTCGACAACACCGCAGGCAGCACCACCGACACCAACCCGTTCCAGCTCTACCAGTGCCTGGACAACACCGACCAGCACTTCCTGCTACCCAGCGCACCCGGCCAGAACCAGAGTGTCGAAGCCGAATCCCTGGGAGGCACCGCAACCAACGGAGTACTGTCCGTCCAAACCAACTGCTGCAATGTGAACTGGTCCAACGGCGCGCAGCAGTGGTTCAACAGCACCACCAACGGCTCCTCGTTCACCCTGAACTATTACGTCGCGAACGCAGGCAGATACCGAGTCACCCCAGTTCTCACAACCACACCCGACTACGGCATCTTCCAGCTCAGCATCGACGGAACCAACTTCGGCTCGACCTTCGACGGATACAGCAGCGCAGTGGCCACCAAGACGTTCGACTTCGGCTCGACACTCAATCTCGCCGCCGGCATGCACAGCTTCACATTCACGATGACCGGCACGAACAGCGCATCCAACGGTAACCGCTA
Source organism: Catenulispora pinisilvae (assembly GCF_015356865.1). Classification (GTDB taxonomy): domain Bacteria; phylum Actinomycetota; class Actinomycetes; order Streptomycetales; family Catenulisporaceae; genus Catenulispora; species Catenulispora pinisilvae. The sequence continues at coordinate 30,357 of NZ_JAAFZA010000062.1, read as the reverse complement.
CGGCGCCGGCATCGACACCCTCGTCCTACAACCCACCGCGTACTGACCCCCAGGCACGGGCGCAACGGCCGAACCAGCCCTACTGGGTCACGACACGCTGACTCCGCAGGCTGGCTCGGTCCGCTTCAACGGGAGTTCGACACGGCTCAGGCGCGATGCGGGTAGCCAAATCCGTCGCCCACAACCTTGACGTGAAGCCCGACATCCACGAGCCATCCCGCCACGCACTTGCCCGACGCCGATCCCCGGTTCTGCCACCAGCAGACTCCGTTCAAGCCTCACTTAATCCGCGGGTTCGGGGTTCAAGTCCCTGGCAGGATTCGAACCTGCGATCACCGGACTAGAAGCGCCGAGGTTGCCAAGGCTCGGACTGTCATCTTGTGCCGTTCTAGTCCGGTCAGGGCTGATCTGTCCGTATTCAATGGATCGCCCCTGTCATCAAGTGTCAACCTGTGACGTTTTCGTTCAGCGCCGACCCTGGACCGGCCCTGGACCATACGGCGCTGTCCTAGCGCTGCGCTCGGCACCGAAACGTGTCTTGCGGTTCGACGCTGGCGACGAACGTGCCGTCGAGCAATGACGGCAGTGCCCGACTGGCTATTGGCCGGGTATCCTATCTCCCATCATGGAACACGACGAAGAGGCCGAGTTCCGGCGCATGGAGGCTACGGCGCAGATCGAACGCGCTGAGGAGCTGATCGTGCAGTACGAGACCGGCATCGCGTTCTACCGCAAGTACATCGACTATCGACAGCGGCTCATCGGGCACATCGCTGGCCGCTTGGGCGAGCCAGAACCGGAGGAGGGGGACGCATGACGCTGGATGAGCTGGATGCCGAATTGAGCCGTATGAAGGCCCATAACGCTCATTTGAAGACCTCCACTGTCGCCGAGTTGGAGGCCGAGCTACGAGCTGCGACCGACCCGGCCATGCGCCGTTTCCTGGTGGGCCAGCTGGAGGCGGTCAAGGCAATCAACATCCCGACGGGCTCAAGCGCCTGAGTGAACTCCCCGTCCGATTCGTGACGTGGCCTGTGTCTTGGACATGAACCCCCACCGGTTGCTTCCGTACGGCTGGTGTGAGGGAGCGGAGGCTCCCAAAGGGAAGACAAAGCTAGACCGGACGCCGCTAGCTCCTCTGCCGCTCATCCGACGAGGCGAGGCTATAGCGTTGTTCTTCCCCGTGTTGGTGGAGAACGGCGCAGGTACCCCCGCCTCGACTCACGTGCTTTTGGAGATGGACCAGAACGGCGGGATTGCTGATGATCCCCGGCCCGGTCTACCGCTGTACTCGCCACCCATGCCGTGCTTGATCCGCTTTACCGACGACGCCGACAACCACTGGGAGCTGACTGACGAAATACGCCTGAAGCCGATCGACGACCGCTCTGACTGGTAGTGCCCGAGCAGGCCTGCTTCGCGCCGCGCCTGCCAAGCTGGCTCACGCGAACAGGGGCCTGGCTACTCGGTGCATGCGAATGAGCACCAACTGTCGGTAGTACCCGGCATGATGAGCCGGGTGGCGGATTATGACCTGAGGAGCTTCGACCCTCGCTCGTTTGAACACCTGAGTCAGGCACTCGCGATCGAGATCTTCGGGCCCGGAGTCGAGGTCTACGGCGACGGACCCGGACGGCGGTCGCGAAGCCGCCTTCCGCGGTCGCATGAACTATCCGACCCGCGACGAGGGGAACCAGTGGGAGGGCTACGCCGTCCTCCAGGCCAAGTTCCGTGCACGCCCAGAGGGCACGGGCAAGGACGCCGACTGGCTCATGCAGGAGATCAAGAAGGACCTGCGAGGCTGGGCCAAGCGGGGCGCCACGGCCGGACTGCCGGACTATATGGTTTTCGCGACGAACGTGGTGCTGTCGCCTGTGGCGAGCACCGGTGGCATCGATCGGGTGACCACTGAGATTGCCACGCTGGTCAGTGAGTTGAACTTGCCACTGAAGGATTGGAGCGTCTGGCACTACGACCAGATCTGCCGATACCTGGACGTCTACCAAGGCGTACGCCAGCCCTACCAGACCTTCATCACACCGGGAGAAGTCCTCGCCAAGCTTCATGCCGCAGTGGAGGCCGCCGGTCAGCCAGCTCTGCCGCGGGAGCTCCGTCCGCTCATCAGTGACCGTCAGCACCCGGAAAGGATCGACGAAGCCGCAGCGTCAGGATCCGTCGGGGCACCATTCGGACGCCTACCTCAGACCATCTGCGGACGAGATCGAGAGCTCAATCTGCTTGCCGCGGATCTGCATAGGCAGCCATCCAAGGTGCGTGTACTCACAGGGATGGGCGGCGTAGGCAAGAGCGCCCTCGCCCTTGCTCACGCCGCGTCAGTCCGAGACGACGGCTGTGATGTCATGTGGGTCGATGCGTCCTCGCAGATTCGTATCAACGAGGCGATGTGGCAAGTAGCGCTGATAGCTGGCGCGCCACGCGATACGGTGAGCGATCATTGGCGGATTCCCGGACGCAGCGCCGCCGACCTGGCCTGGCAGTACCTTGCCGCGCTGGACCGAAGATGGCTCCTCGTCTTCGACGACGCAGACGATCTGGACGCGCTGACATGTGCAGAGTCTGTGCTACCGGACGGCACAGGCTGGGTGCGTCCACCTACAGGAGCGGGGGTCGGCGTGATCGTGACCACCCGCGATCACAACGTCGCAGCATGGGGAAGCCAGATCGCGGAGACACTCGAGCTGCGCACGCTGGAACGCCCCGATGCCGCGACGGTCTTGCTGGGACTCGCTCACCACGCCGGGGGACGTGCCGCGGCCGAAGAACTCGGAATGCTGTTGGGAGGCTTGCCTCTTCCGCTCCATCTCGCCGGCAACTACCTGTCGGGAAGCAGCACCGATCCTCTCGCCTGTGCCGGAACGTTCAACGAGTACGGGCAGCTTCTCCAACAGGCGCCACTGGTGCTCGACGAGGCATTCGCCGACGTCAGTGGAGGCCGGCAACACGGGGACGCTGTAGCTCGACGTACGGTCGCCCGAACATTCGGACTCTCTGTTGACCTGTTGCGGCGTCAGGGAACATCCACATACGCTGACGGTCTGGCACAACCTAGGGTTCGTGATTGAACATCTAGACAGGTTCAAAGAAGCCGAGCATATATACCGCAAAGTAATTGCCATGCGTATGCGCGTCTTGGGGCCTGCTCATAGCGAGACGCTCGTAGCGCAACACAACCTATCGAACTGCCTGCGAGGCCAGGAGCGGCCGGCAAAGGCCGCATCGATCATGCGCGAGGTCGTTGCCGGCAGAACAGAGACGTTCGGTGCGAGCAGTGACGAAGTCATCAGGACACGTCACGAGCTCGCCTGCGCACTCGCCCACTCAAAGCAGTACCCTGAGGCAGCAGACGAGCTACGAGCGACCATGGCAGTGGCCCGGATAGCCCTGCCGTCAGGCCACCAAACTCGCAAGACCATCAGCAGAACCCTTAGCAAGATCCTTCCGCGGGCGAATGGTCTCAAATAGTCCGCGGCGTCGGTGCGTCCGTTCTGGCCGCTGAACCTCCCCCGGACGTAGGTGCGGTGCTCGGTAGACGCGGGCCGGGTCTTCGGACGCAACCTCCAAGGGCACGTATCGGACGACCCCGCATATCTCATGCGGGCGATTGAGACAGGCAACGCGGTAGCCGCAGTAATGCCGCTCTCGGTCACACCGCCGCCTTGGAACCGCCGCTACGTGTACGAACCCACGACAGGGCTCAAGTTCCGACGCCGTTGCGGCCGCGAAACCACCGGCGCCTGAGCGGCAATGGGGATGGCGCTCACCCGGAGCATTCGATTCGGCGTCGACACCGACTCCGCCAGGTATCCGCCGCAACTCGGCGACGTGCCATCCAGCCCGTCCGAACCTACTGTGGTGATCATCGATGGGTGGCGCGGCAAAGGAGGACGGGCAGATGCAGGCCCACGAGACCGGCGACCCCTACTTCGGCCCGATCCGCCTGACCCGAACGGAAGATCGGGCCGAAACGCGGGTCACCGCCGACGACACCACTGCGGTTCTCCAACGCGCCGGCAAGGCCGACACCCACTGAGTACGCGCTGATCGGCACCCGCAAGCAAGGGCGTCTGCTGCTGACCGTCGCCGGCACGCCGGTGAATCTGCGTCCGGCCCGGGGCTGGTTCCGCCGCCGTTCCTGGCGTGCCGAGGTGGCCTGGCAGAGCCGGGGCTACACCCTCGTGCCGGTAGATGCCACCGACAGCGAATGGTGCGTGGGCCAGGCCGCCTTGGGCCGGCTCATGCACCTGGACGGCGAAGTCACCGCCGAATGGACCGCCGCGGTCCGCGCCGATCAAGCCGCGCTGGCCTACGTACTCGCCATGGGGTTCGACACCGGCCACGAACGCCCTGGGCCGACCTGCTGCCCTGGTGAGACTGCGGCCCGCCGCGCACTCGCCGACCGGAGCTCCCGCTGCGCGGACGCCAGCAGGACCGCGATGTTGCCCCTGATGCTGGATAGCCAGTCTGCCATAGCCCCCGGAAGGCAGTGGCAGGACTATGCCAACGGCGCGCATAGTGTTCTACCACGGACACACCACCACGGATGAAACACCCACATAGATGAGGGTTCTTATCTGACAACCTGAACCGCAGATTGGACAGGTAGAGGCATACGCATACTGGCCAATCACCGGTCGGGTTCTCGACCATCGCGAGCCCGTGAAGACCTGGCCCGGAGCCATTCCCCCAGATTAATCAGGGTCCTTATCTAGCAAATCAGAGTGCGGACGATGTAGGTCTGGTCGGTGGTCGCGGTGTCGGGCATGCCTACCAGGATAGGCCTCGGGCGGTCGGGGAAGGGCGCTCCCTAAGCGGGCAGCCTCGGCCTTCCCGCACTCCAGGCCGAAGGGTCCCCGCCCCGGCGTTGCCGACGTCCACTGGACACCTGTTCTCGTCAGGCTGACGACATTGGAGTTCCCAACGGCCTTCGCCGCTTAAGCCGTACGCCCAAGGCCGGGGTCAGATCGGCGGTCCCGGCTGTACCTTCGCAATGGTCGGCGACACTCTGTACGGCCCGGCCCCGACCGCAGCATGGTCATGCGGTTCACCTGAAACGGCTGTTCGAGATCGGCGGGGCGGCCGACACTATCAAGGCGGGCGATCGACTTCGGCAGCGTGATCTCCGATAGGTCGCCCGCCACGGTGCGCACAGCCACCGCATCCATGCACCGTTACAACAGGAGGCAAGACAGGTTATGCATCTAGGAGTCTTGAAACGTCATCGCGGTATACGTACCGCGCTCGGCGCACTCACAGCGGTACTCGCCATGACAGCGGCGGGGACGGATGCCGAGGCCTCGGCGGCACCGAAGACACCGGCCACACCGCATGCAGCCGCTGCGCTTCAACAAGGCGCCGACTGGGTCACCGCGGGCGCCTTCACCAAGATTTACGATCCCAGCGTCGGTTCGCAGCAGTGGTACATCAACGACCACACCTTCGTCCAGGACTCCAGCGGCGAGTGGCACTTGTTCGGCATCACCCACGCCGAACCGGGCGATCCGGAGCACGAGACAGAGTTCGCCCACGCCACCGCACCGGACCTGCACGGGCCGTGGACCAAGCAAGCGCCCGCACTGACGGTTGACACCACGCCTCCTTATAACGAAACGCACCTGTGGGCTCCCCACGTCATCCACGTCGGCGACACGTATTACATGTATTACTGCGGCGGCGGCCCGGACAACACGAACTCGGAGATCAACCTCGCCACCTCGAAGGATCTCGTCACCTGGACCCGTTTGCCGTCCGGCCCGCTATTCACCGACGGCTACGACGCCCGGGATCCGATGGTCGCGCGCGTCGGCTCGCAGTGGGTCATGTACTACGACGCGACCAGCACGCCGGCCGGCGGCAACCATGTCGTCGCCTACCGGACCAGCACTGACCTGATCCACTGGAGCGACCGCGCCATCGCGTACACCGACCCGACGACCGGCACCGGTGCCGGGCCCACCGAGTCGCCGTTCGTGTACCAACACGATGGCATGTGGTACCTGTTCATCGGACCACGCGGCGACTACGCGGGCACCGACGTGTTCGCCAGCACCGATCCGCTGCACTTCGATCTGGCCGACCAGGTCGGGCACATCGCCGCGCACGCTGCCGAAGTGGTGCCGGACAACGCGGGCAACCTGTGGGTGAGCTCAGCGGGCTGGGGCGCGGGCGGCGTCTATCTCGCGCCGCTGACCTTTCGCAACGAGCCCGCGACCGGATCGAACCTGTACGCGCTGGCGCAGGGCGGTACAGCGGTCGACAAGTGGGACGGCACGTCGTGGACAGCCATAGGCGGTCAGGCCGCGCATCTCTACGCCGGCGGCTACGGGGTCTTCGCCACTGACCCGAACACTGGGAACATCAACCGGTACAACGGGACACCGAACAACTGGAGCCCGGTGGGTGGACCGGGAGCCGAGTTCGCGGTGAACGCCGTGGGCCTGTACGGCCTCGCGCCCGATCACTCCCAAGTCGTGCAGTACACCGGAAGCGGCTGGATCCGGATCGGCGGTCCGGCGGCACACCTCTACGCGGGCGGCGCCGAACTGTTCGCCACTGACCCGAACACTGGGAACATCAACCGCTACAACGGCACACCGAACAACTGGAGCCAGGCGGGCGGACCCGGATCGGAGTTCGTCGTCAATGCGATCGGGCTGTTCGGGCTCGCGCCGGACCACTCCGCAGTCCGGCAGTGGGTCGGCTACGGGACGGGCTGGACCCAGATCGGCGGTCCGGCGGCGCACCTCTACGCAGGCGGCACCGACCTGTATGCGACCGACCCGAACACCGGGAACATCAACCACTACGACAACAGCGCCGGACTGTGGACACCCACCGGCGCCCCGGGTACTGCCTTCGCAGTCACCGACACAGATCTGTACGGCACAAACAGCACCGGAACGTTCGAGCTGAAAGGCGGCTCCTGGCCGCGGATCGGCCCGGCGGTCCAGGAGCTGGCCGGTGGGCGGTAATTCGGCGAATCAACATTAGGCGCACAGTGTGCGGCCCCCGCCCTTCCAATGCTGAAGGGCGGGTGCCGCCTAATGTCAGCGGCGCCGAGCGCTTACTACGACGGCTCTGAAAACCATCTCCCCGGTCCCCGAGCACATCAGCCCCCGGGAACCAAAGCCGCAGCGCCTCACGCAGGCCGCAACACCACCGGCAGCACCTGATGCCCGTTGGAGATCAAAGACTCCAGCGGACGCAGCTCCGCGTCCGTCGCGAAAGCGAGGTCCGGGAAGCGGGTGAACAGCGTGCGCAGTGCGATCTCGGCTTCCATGCGGGCCAGTTGCGCGCCGAGGCAGAAGTGCACGCCGTGGCCGAAGGCCAGGTGGTCCTTGAGGGATCTGGCCACGTCGAACTCGTCGGCGCTCTCGCCGTGCAGGTCCGGGTGGCGGCCGGCGGCTGCGTAGGAGGCCAGGATGGCTTCGCCCTGGCGGATCGTCACGCCGCCGGGTAGGTCCACGTCCTCGACCGCGTAGCGCAGCGGCAGGTTGGCCACCGGTGCCTCGAAGCGCAGGATCTCCTCGACCACGTCGCGCCAGCCGACTTGGCCCGCTTGCAGCTTCGCGCGCTGGTCGGGGCGGGTCAGGAGCAGGGTGATGCCCTGGTCGATCAGGTTGACGGTGGTCTCGTAGCCGGCTGAGACCACCAGGAGCAGGGTGTCGAGTAGTTCCTGTTCGGCCAGGGCCGAGCCGTCTCCTTCGTCGTCGCGGGTGGCGATCAGCAGGGACGTCATGTCGTCGCCCGGGTTCTCGCGCTTCTCGGCGACCAGGTCGGCCAGGACGCCGTACAGCTTCGTGGCGTTCTCGGTCGCCTCCTGCGCCGACTGGGTGGTGTCGAACACGGCGTCCACGAGGCCGCGGAAGGCCTTCTGCGCGCTGACCGGCAGGCCCATCAGGGAGCTGATGACCTGGATCGGCAGTGGGACGGCGAAGTTCTCGCGCAGGTCGACGCTCTGGCCGGCCGGGGTGGCCGCGACGGTGTCGAGCAGCTCGGCGGTGATCTCCTCGATCCGCGAGGTCATCGCGGCGACGCGGCGGGTCGAGAACGCCGGGCTGACCAGGCGGCGCAGCCTGCGGTGGTCGGCGCCGTAGGCGGTGAACATGTTGCTGACGCCGACCCACAGCGCCAGCGGCCACTTGCCGATGATCTCGTCGGGGAACTTCGGCCAGTGCTGGGCCGCGTCCTTGGACACCCGCGGATCGACCAGGAGCGCCTTGAGCACGCCCGGATCGGCGACCGCCCACACCTCCTGCCCCAGCAGATCGACGCGCACCGCGGGACCGTGAGCCCGCAGATACGCGTCCTCGGTGTGGCGGTTCCCGCCGGTCGGGTCGAGGGTGAAGACGTTCTGGTCCATGCGAGGGCCTTCCATGGCAAACGGGCATACGGCAGACAGGTATGAGATGACAGAGATTCAGCGCAGCGGAATAGGCGGCGACCCCGGGACGGTGACAGGCAGCGCGGCCAAAGCCCGTGCGAAGGGCCCAGGCCGCCAGACCAGCTGATCGGCGGGAACCGCGAGCTCCATCTCCGGCAGGGCGTCGAGAATCTGGTCGATGGCGGCCTGGGCGATCAGATACGCGGCCGGCTGCGCCGGACAAGCATGCGGCCCGATGCTCCACGCGAGATGAGCCCGGTTCCCGGTCCGCTGGTCCGAAGCGATCGCCGGATCGTTGTTGCACGCGGACATGCTGATCAGCACCGGTTGGTCGGCAGGCAGCCAGACCCCGTCGATCTGCACGGGGTAGGGGGGATAGGAGATCGCATAGTTGGCCATCGGCGGGTCCTGATACAACACCTCGTCCAGAGCGTCGCGGACAGCCAGGTTCCCGTCAAGCACGTCGCCGGAGAAACGCTCGTCGGTGAGGATCAGCAGGAGCGTGTTGGCGATCAGGTTCTGCTGGGGCTCGATCCCCGCCCCGTAGATACAAGCAAGCTGATGCACCATCTCGGTGACGTCCAGCCCCGACTCGTGTTGCAGCAGCCGGCTGGTGACGTCGTTCGCCGGATGCGCCTTCTTCAGCAACACCAGCTCGGCCAACGCCGCGGCCAGCATCGCGTTGCCGGCCTCGGCATCGATCCCCTCGAAGATCGAGGCCATCCCCTTCGCGACCCGCTCCCCGATCTCCGGCGGGCAGCCCAGCAGGGTATTGAGAACCTGGAACGCGAGCGGGAAGGCGTACTGGGTGATCAGGTCCGCCTCACCGGCCTGACACAGCTCGTTGATCAAGCCGATCGCCACGTCCTGCACCACCGTGCGCAGCCCGTGCAGGTCGACACCGCCGAGGCTGAACACGTTCGCGCCGCGGTACCGGGCGTGCTCCATCCCCGCGCTGCGCAAGGCGTTCGGCCGCCACTCCATCATCGGCCGGACCGGGTTGTCCGCGGCCAGGCCCGCCTCCCAACGGCGCGGATCGGCGGGGAAGCGTTCGGGGTCGTGCAGGATCTGGACCGCCGTGTGGTAGCCGATCACCAGCGTGGCGGGCACGTCCGGATCCAGCAGCACCGGCACCAGGGAGCCGTGCCGCCGCCGCATCTCCTCGTACGCGGCATGCGGGTCGGCGGCGAATTCCGGCGTATACATCGGGACCCGCGCCCTCGCGGCGGTCGCGGCGGCGGCGGTTGTCTGGGTGGTCACGCGAGCGTCTCCGGTCGGCTGGTGAGGTGTTCGACGAGCACGATCAGCGCCTTGGCGGACGAGGCCTGGTCACGGGCGTCGCAGACGGTCAGGGGGGTGGAGGGGGCCAGGTCCAGCGCCTGCCGGATCTCCTCCGAGGGGTAGCGGCGGGCGCCGTCGAACTCGTTGACCGCCACCGTGTAGGGCAGGCCGCGCTTCTCCACCGCGCTCAGGATCTCGTCGGAGTGGTCCAGCCGCCGGGTGTCGACCAGCACCAGGGCGCCGACCGCGCCGCGCGCGAGTTCGTCCCACATAGGCAGGAACCGCTGCTGCCCGGGGGTGCCGAACAGATACAGCGCCACTCCCCCGAACGTCCGGCGGCCGAAATCCATCGCCACGGTGGTCGAGGCCTTGCGCGGCAGCCCGGCCAGGTCGTCGACGCCGACGCTGGCCTCGGTGATCGGTTCCTCGGTGCGCAACGGCCGGATCTCCGAGACGCTGCCGACGAAGGTGGTCTTGCCGGCGCCGAAGTGTCCGGCGACGAGCAGCTTCACCGACCGGGTGACGGTGCCCGGCAGATACGCGACCTCAGACAAGTTGGCGGAGCCCACGAAGCACCTCTTTCAGCACATCGATGTCGGGGACGTCGGCGACCGGGGTGGGGACGGCGAGGTGCCCGGAGTCCATCAGGGCCGCCGCCAGAATCGTGACCACCGACGGCGGCAGGTCCAGGTGCGCGGCGATCTCCGCGATGGACAGGGCGCCGTGCCGGCTGCACACCCCGAGTACCCGGCGCTGTTCGGGGGCCAGCCCCTGGCCCGGGACGTCCTGGGCGACCAGCAGGGTCACCAGCCCCACGTCCCGGCTGGGCCGCAGGACGCCGCCGGTCACGACGTACGCGCGCACCAGGTCCGGATCGCGCCGCGGCCGGGTCATGGCCGGCGGGTCTGGCTGCTGAGCTCATTGCCGAGGCGCGAGGCCAGATCGTTCATCCGGTGGACGATCAGCCCGGCGTCCGCGGTGGGTTCGGCGCACACCCCCAGCATCGCGTTCTGCCCCGCGGCGGTGACCAGCACCAGCGCCTGGTCGTACTCGATCAGGTTCTGCCGCAGCCGGTTGTCCTCATCGCCGCACATCCCGGCCAGGGCCTTGCCCAGCGACTGGACCCCGCTGATCGCCGCGGCGAAGGCGTCCGCCGCGTCGCGGGTGATGGTCTCCGAATGCGCCATGCGCAGCCCGTCCCCGGAGATCAGGACCGAGTAGCGGACCCCTTCCAGGTCCAGGCTGCTGAGCATCCACGTCAACTTGTTGTTCCCGTCAGCCGGCGGGGCGGTGGTGCTCACGGGCTATCGGGTCCCTTCTGCGGGGTCGGACGGCGCGGCCGCGTCATCGGCGCTGTGCACACCGCTCTGCCACGCCGCGGCGACACTGGGCCGCGGGGCCGACGTACTCAGAATCGGAGGGAGGGGCTGGGTGTCCGCGGTCGCGATGTGCCGACGCCGGCGCGGCAGTCCGGCACCGGTCACCTCGGCGGCCTCCGGCGGCTCGGGTTCGGGCTCCGGCGCCGCGCCCGGGGCGGCTTCCAGGACGTCGGCGGCGTCGGCGGCGAGCAGGGCTTCGGGGATGAACAGCGCCGCCCGCGTCCCGCCGAACGGACTGCTCGATCCGTCGACCGAGGCCTGGAATCCGTAGCGCTTGCTGAGCGCGGCGACCGTCGGGAAGCCGATCTTCGGGTGCGGACCGAACCTGTGCAGGTCCGCCGGCTCCTGGCCGGACAGGACGCGGCGCGCGGCGTCCAGCTGCTCGCTGTTCATGCCGACCCCGGCGTCGTCGACGATGATCGTGACGCCGTGGTGGCCTTCCTGGAATGTGACGTCCACGAACGACCCGGGCGGGGAGTAGCGCGCGGCGTTGTCCAGCAACGTGGCGACCGCGTGCACGGCCGGTTCGACGGCCTGGCCGATCACCTGCCGGTCCAGTTCCCGCGGCCGGATCCGCTGGTAGTCCTGGATCCGGCCCATCGCCCCGCGTACCACGTCGGTCATCGCCTGGCTCGGCCAGCGCCGGCCGGGCAGCCCGCCGCAGACCACGACGTAGGACTGGGCCTGCCGGATCATCTGCTGGACCGTGTGGTCGATCAGGGTGAGGGTCTCGAAGGTCTCCTGGCCGCGGTGCTGCCGCATGGCCTGGGCGACCACCTTGCTCAGGTTCGCCCCGAGGCTGACCACGGTCTCGGCGAAGGACCGCACCGAGGACTCAGTGGTCTGCCGCGCCTCGTCCTGCGCCTTGTGCCGCACCGATTCCGCGACTGCGACCTGGAGTTCGCCCAGACCGACCGTGTACCGCTGGGCCAGTACCGCCGCGCTGTCGGCGAACGGCGTCCCGGCCAGGATCGGCGCCAGGGCGGGAGCGGAACGGGCCGGGCGGGAGTCGTCCGCCAAGTCGGCGGCGGTCGGCAGACCGATCGCGGCCAGCTGCGCCACCGCGGCGTCCCGGGCCGCGCAGGCCTGCTCCAGCCGGGCTATTCGCGCCCGCAGCCGCCCGGCGCTCCGGGCCTTGTACACGGCGAACGCGATCGCGACCACGAGGGCGCCGCCCGCGCACCAAAGCGCTATCTCAGAATTCATTCGGCCTTCTCAATCAGGTCTACTCGTGAGATCGGCGAAGGTCCCAGCCCGGACGGACACGCTGTCGCCTGCGCTGACGCGCCCGCAGCGTACCGGGGCATCTACGCTCCCTGACAATAGCGCAGCGGTCCAGATTCCACAGAGGATCCGGCCTTCGACAACTTGTTCCCCCTGGCGCCTCGCCGGACGTCCCCGGGCGCTGCGACTCCCGGTCCCCGGTCCCCGGTCGATACGGTTGAAACCGCGGCCGGGGTACCAGCCGGTACAACGATCCGCACCGCCTCAGCAAGGAGTTGAGCTTGAGCAGCGAGGCCATCACCGAGTCCGACGTCGAAGCCGCCGCCGACCGCGTCTCCTCCCGGGTACGCCGCGTGGCCGTCGCCCCCGCCGACTCCGGAACCGTCCCGAACGCCCCGGTCTGGCTGGCGTACGAGTTCATGCAGCACGGCGGCTCGTTCAAGGCCCGCGGCGCGCTCAACCTCACGCTGTACCACCAGGAGAACGGCACGATGCCGGCCGAGGGCATCGCGATCGCCTCCGGCGGCAACGCGGCGATCGCCGCGGCCTGGGCCGGACGCGCCGCGGGGGCCAAGGTCACCGTCTTCGTGCCGGAGACCGCACCGGCCGTGAAGGTCGACAGGCTGCGGGCGCTCGGTGCGGACGTGCGGCTGAGAGGAACCGTCTACGCGCACGCGCTGGAAGCGTCCATCGAATACGCCGAGGCCACCGGGGCCTTGCTCTCCCACGCCTACGACCATCCGCTGATCGCCGCCGGTGCCGGGACCTGCGCCGCCGAGATCCGCGAACAGGTCCCGGACATCGACACCGTCATGGTCGCCGTCGGCGGCGGCGGTCTGTTCGCCGGAACCGCGGCCGCGATGTTCCCGCACGGGGTCCGCGTCGTCGCCGTCGAGCCCGAGAACTGCCGGGCCCTCAACGCGGCACTGGCCGCCAGCGGCCCGACCGATGTCGACGTGGACTCGGTCGCGTCCGACTCGCTCGGCGCGCGCCGCGTCTCGCAGACCGCCTACCGGTTGGCCACCGACCCGCTCGCGACCTCCGTCCTGGTCTCCGACAAGGAGATCGTCGCGGCCCGTTCCGCGCTGTGGGAGCACCGGCGGGTGGCGGTGGAACACGGCGCCGCGGCGGCGATGGCGGCTCTACTGTCCGGCCGGTACACCCCGCGCGAGGGCGAGCGGATCGCCGTCGTGCTGTGCGGCGCGAACACCGATCCATCAGACCTCTGACAGATCTCTAACAGATCTCTGAGAAACAATCTGCGAACCGAACAGTCGCCGTGCCGGTCGAGGCCCCAAGCCCGACCGGCACGGCGTTTTCTGTTACCGCGGCGATTTCCGCTACCGCACTTCTGTTACCGCACTATCGAGTTCACTGCACGACCGACCACACGAACGTGGCCGTGCCGGACACCCCGGCCGTATCCGTGGCCGTCACGGTCACGGTGTAGGTGCCGGTCGTGGTCCCGGCGCCGGAGAAGGTGCCGTTACCTCCGATGCTGACGCCGGGCGGCAACCCGGTCGCCGTGTAGGTGAGCGTCTGCGCCTGGTTGGAGTCCGCGGCCTGCATCGCGAACGACACCGCCGCGCCCTTCGGGCTGCTGTAGCCGAAGGGGTTGGCGACGCCGACCGTCTCCGCGCCCGGGACGCCGGAGTTCGGCGTGACGTTCGAGCTGACCGCGGTGTTCGCCAGGGACACCCCGGCGCTGGCGGCGCCCGCGGCGACCTGGCCGGTCAGCGTGTTCGCCAGCGAGGTGGAACCGGTCAGCGGCAGGTTGTTCGACGCGTCCCCGACCCGGATCGCGTAGCTGCCCGCCTGGGCCTCCCACTGGTTGTCGGCGGTCGACCACGACGCCAGGTTGTGGATCGTCAGCGGGAAGCTGACCGTCGCGCTCTGTCCCGGGTTGAGCATCACCCGCTGGAAGCCGGCCAGCTGGTTCGGCGGGTCCTGGCTGGCGGCCGGGTCGCCGACGTACATCTGGGCCACCTCCGCGCCGGCCACCGAGCCGGTGTTGGTCACCGTCGCGGTCACCGTGGCCCCTCCGTCGGAGTTGAACGAGCCGACGGACAGGTTGGAGAAGGAGAACTTGGTGTAGGACAAGCCGTATCCGAACGGGAAAGCCGGCGTGATGTTCTGGGACTGGTACCAGCGATAGCCGATGTCGACGCCCTCGCTGTAGATCGGGCCGGTCGGAGTACCGGGCCACTGCGCGGTGGTCTGCGCCGGGACCTGGCTCAGGCTGCTCGGGAAGGTCATCGGCAGCTTGCCGGACGGGTTGACCGTGCCGAACAGCAGCGCGGCGACCGCGGCGCCGGTCTCCTGGCCCCCGTACCAGTTCTCCAGAACCCCGGCCACGGAGTTCAGCCACGGCATGACCACCGGCGAACCGCTGTTGAGCACCACGATGGTGTTCGGGTTCACCGCGGCCACGTCGGCGATCATCGTCTCGTCGGCGGCGGACACGTCGAGCGTCTTCAGGTCGCTCTCCTCGCCCTCCGGCGCGCTGGCGAAGACGATCGCGTACGTCGCGGCCTTCGCCGCGGCCACGGCCTGCGGGATGTTCGTCGTCCCGTTGTCGTCGCCGGCGGTGTAGGTCACCGTGACGTTCGGCCCGACCGCGTTCTGGATGCCGGTCACCGGCCACACGGTGTTGGAGCTGTCCACTCCGCCGCTACCGCCGCCGGCCAGTTCGACCGCGGCGCCGCCGTCGGTGCCGAGGACCGCGATGCTCTGCGCCGTGGCCGGCTTCGGGTTCAGCGGCAGCAGCCCGTTGTTCTTCAGCAGGACCGTGCCCTCCTCGCCCAGTTGCAGCGCCGTCTGCTGGTGCGCCGCGGTGGTCACCGTGGCGGACAGCGAGCCGGTCTGCGGGTTGTCGAACAGCCCGAAGGCGAACATCTGGGTCAGGATCCGGGCCACGATGGAGTTCAGCGTGGTCTGGTCGAACTGGCCGGCGGCCAGCGCGTTGCCCAGGTTGGTGGCGTAGGAGTTGAACGGCATGGCGATGTCCAGGCCGCCGTTGGCGTCCGCGACGGCCGGGCCGGCGGCGCCCCAGTCGGAGGCGATGAAGCCGCCGTAGTTCGCCTGCGTGTCCAGGCCGTTGCGGAGCATCGGGGCGCTCGCGCAGGACGAGGCACCGTTGACCACGGCGTAGGAGCACATCATCGAGGCCGGTGCGGACTGTTCGGCCGCTGCCTGGAACGGAGCCAGATACAGCTCCTGCATCGCTTGCTGGCCAACGGTTTCGTTGTTCCCGCCGTTCGGGTACTGCTCCTGGTCATAGGCCGCGACGTGCTTGACCATCGCCATCACGCCCTGGCCCTGCAAACCCTGCACTTCGGCCGAGGTGATCTGGCCGGCCAGGAACGGGTCCTCGCCGTAGGTCTCGTAGGTCCGGCCCCAGCGCGGGTCGCGCACCACGTTCGTCGTCGGGCCGAGCGCGATGTCGACGCCCTTGCCGGCGAACTCGGCGCCCTTGGCCGTGCCCTCCTGCTGGATCAGGCCGGGATCGAAGGTGGACGCGGCGGATTCGCCGTCGGGGAACGCCGTCACGCCGCCGTTGCCGTCACCGACACCGGACGGCCCGTCCTCCAGGTTCATCTGCGTGACGCACAGGTTGGGGATGCCCGCGACGTGGCCGATGTAGTTCGTGGTGCCGTCCCCGGCGACCAGCGTCAGCTCCTCGGCCTGGTCCATCGTGTTCAGCACCTGCTGGACCCGCTGCGCGACCGGCGCGGTGGAACCGACCCACGGGCAGACCCCGTTGCCGCCGTTGCCGTTGCCGCCCGTGACCGGCGGGGTGTTGGTCAAACCGTAGACGTCGAACTCCAGCACCGAATAGCCCCACTGAGTGGCGCGGGTCGTGCCGTACAGGCGGACGTACCGGTCGGTCGTGGAGACCGGGACCGTCTGGTGTCCGCCGGTGCCGGTGGTCGTGGAGTACACCGTCGTCCAGTTGGTGGCGTCGTTGGAGACCTGGATCTGGAACGCCGAGGCGTACGCGTTCTCCCACAGGACGCCGATGTTGCAGATCTGCTGCTGGTTCCCGAGGTCGACCTGGAGCCACTGCGGGTCGCTGTAGGCGCTCTCCCAGCGGGTGCCCGGGTCGCCGTCGGTGGCGGCGGACGGCGGGTTGGCGGTCGCCGAATAGACCGAGGACGCGGTGGTCGGCTGGTCCATCGCCAGGTCCTGGGTGCCGCAGTACTGGTTCGGGCCGGGACCGCCGCCGCCCGAGCCCTGGGTGAAGGCCAGGAAGTGCAGGTTGAAGCCGTTCGAGTCCTGCTTCACGGTCAGCGTCTGGGCCCCGGCCGCCAGCGTGATGCTCGCGGTGACGTTGGTCCAGGTCGCGTAGCTGGTGGTGTCGGGGACGGCGACCGAGCCGGTCAGGTTCGCCCCGGAAGCGTTCGCTATGTGCAACGCGTCCGAGACCCCGTATGGCGAGGACACCCGGAAGCTCACCGTGTAGACACCGCTGGTGGCCACCTGGACCGTGTAGTCGAACCACTGTCCGGCGTTCGTCCAGCCCATGTCATAGGCGCCGCCGGCCGGACTGGTGCCCTGGGTGTCGCTGGTGTTCTCCAGGTCGACCGCGTCCGTCCGGTAGCCGGTGGCCGTGCCGTTGGCCGCGGTCACGTTGTAGGCGACGTTCGGCCCGCCGGTGTCGTAATCGGCGACCTGGACCGTGCCCGGCACGGCCGCGGGAGTCCCGCCGAACGGCTTGTCGCCACCGCCGCCACCGCTGGTGGTCAGGGTGAACGCCATGTTGTGGAAGTTGAAGCCGTTCGAGTCCTGCTTCACAGTCAGCGTCTGGATGCCGGCCGGCAGCGTGAGGCTGGCGGTGACCGTGGCCCAGGTCTCGTAGCCGCCGGTGTTGGGGACGGCGACCGAGCCGGTCAGGTTGGTGCCCGAGGCGTCGGCGATGTGCAGCGCGTCGGTGATGCCGTAGGGCGAGGACAGCCGGAAGGCGACGCTGTAGGTGCCCGCGGTGGAAACGTTTACGGTGTAGTCGAACCACTGACCGGGCGTTGTCCAGCCCATGTCGTAAGCGCCACCGGCCGGACTGGTGCCCAGGGTGTCGGCGGTGCTCTCCAGGTCGATGCCGTCGGCGCGGTAGCTGTTGGCCGAGCCGTTGCCCGGGGCCGTGTTGTAGGCCACGCCCTGGCCGCCGGTGTCGTAGTTCGCGGCCTGGATCGGACCGGGCACGGCGGCGGCCGTCCCGCCGAACGGGGCACCGGTGGCCGCGTGCGCCGCGGTGGGTAGGGCGGCCAGCGGCGCGACGAACAACGCCGCCACCGCCAGCAGGGTACGGAACACCGGCCGTCTTTGCGACGAGCCCGGTCTGCCGCGCGCCGGCCTGGGCCGCCGAGCGGGTGTCAGGAGCCTCATTGCTGTCCCTTCGTTCCGGTGGATCGCACGGCTGATCACGCCCGGTGGGGCCGGGACGGTGTCAGGGTTCGTACGACTTCGACGGGAGGGCGCCCTTACTCGGCTTGAATATTGCGCGCGGGTTACCAGGTGTCAATGAAGAACCGGTTCCGGAACCGATCCCGGAACCGCATCCGTTACCGGTTCCGGGACGTGCGGGTGCCGCGCGGCACCTCAGCAGCACTCTGATATGGGATCACACCGCGGAGCCGGACGGCGCGGCAACCTCAGAAGGCTGAGCCAACGCCGGCCGGTCCGCCTTGGCCCGCAACAGCAGCCAGGCGGCGATCGCGGCCAGGGCGAGCAGACCGGCACCGCTGCGCAGCGCGAGGTGCAGGGCTTGGACGAAGGAGGAGTCCACGGTGTCGCGCAGCGGCGGCGGCAGCGCGCGGCTGGCCGTGATCCCGCCCGCGCCGCCGTCGGTGACCGCGCCGACCACCTGGTGCGAGTGTCCGGCGTCGATCCCGAGGGCGTGCAGCTTGTGGCCGAGCAGCCCGGTCATCCGGCTGGTGAGGATCGCGCCGAGGGTGGCGACGCCGACCACGCCGCCGACCTCGCGCATGGTGTTCGTCACCGCCGAGGCGATGCCGGCCTTCGGCGCCGGAACGCGTTCGAGCACCGCGACGGACACCGGCGCGAAGGACAGGCCCATGCCCAGGCCCATCACCGGCAGCGTCCACACGTAGCTTCCGTAATGCGCGCCGAGACCGTATAGCGACAGACCGCCCACGGACGCCGCGCACAACAGCAGACCGGTCACGAGGGCCGGGCGCGGACCGAGCCGGCCGGTGACGATGCCCGCGACCGGGGCCGCCGCCATGATCGAGGCGGTGGCCGGCAGCGAACCGACACCGGCCATCGTCGGCGACCAGCCGTAGACGTCCTGCATCAGCAGCGGCAGGAAGAACAGCGCGCCGAACATCCCGAAACTCACCATGAACCCGCTCATCAGAGCGCCGGAGATCACCCGGTCCCGGAAGAACGACAGGTCGAGCATCGGCGTCGCCCGGGTCGCCTCGATGACGACGAAGGACACCAGGGCCAGCAGCGCGATCGCCGCGGCGGTCAGCACCCGGACGCTCCCCCACCCCGAACCCGGCCCCTCGATCAGCGCGAACACCAGCGCACCGAAGCCGAGGGCGCCGGTGATCTGACCGGGGACGTCGAAGCGGTCGCGGCCGTCGTGGAACTCCGGCAGCACCCGCCAGCCCACCAGCAGGGCCACCGCGCCGATCGGCACGTTGATCCAGAAGACGCTGGACCAGCCGAAGGCGTCCACCAGCGGGCCGCCGACGGCCGGGCCGAGGGCGAGTCCGAGCCCTGAGATCCCGGACCACAGGCCGATGGCCCGGGCCCGCTCGCGCGGCTCCGGGAAGGTGTTGCGGATGATCGACAGACTGCCCGGGGTCAGCATCGCCGCGCCGACGCCCTGCACCATGCGGGCCGCGAGGAGTTCGCCGATCGAGCCGGACAGCGCGCAGAGCATCGAGCCGAGCGTGAAGCCGACCACCCCGGCCAGGAACACCCGCTTGCGGCCGAAGCGGTCGCCGAGCGTGCCGCCGGTCAGCAGCAACGCGGCGTAGAGGAGGCTGTAGCCCTCGACCACCCACTGCAAGCCGGTGACGCCGGCGTGCAGTTGCGAGCCGATCCTCGGCAGCGCGGTGTTGACCACGACGTTGTCCAGCATGGCCATGAACAGCGTGATGCACAGCGTGCCGAGGATCAGGGCTTTGCGACGTGAGGTCGGCTCCCCCGGAGCCGCCTGGAGTTCGGGACCGCTCCTGGTCCCGCCGTTTCTCTGTTCCGGAATGGCCATGGTGCCCCCTCCTGGGGCGCGGCGGGGCCCGCGCCGGGCCGGAGCCACCGCGCGACGGCTGCCTAACGCCGTTAGGTTCCCACTAACAGCGTTAGACTGCAAGTCTGTGAGCCGACGCCACCTGACGACGACACACGACGACGGCGCACGGAGACGAGGAGGCCCGAGTGGTTTCGGCGGACAACGGCTCGGCCCGCTCACCGCGGGCCGGAGCGGCGGCCAAGGCACCGGCCATCACCCGCGAAGCACTGGCCGCGGCCGGTCTGGCCGTCCTGCGCCGCGAGGGGCTGGACGCCTTGTCGATGCGCAAAGTGGCCGCCGAGCTGGGCGTGCGCGCCGCCTCGCTCTACTACCACGTGCAGGACAAGGAACAACTCCTGGACCTGCTCGCCGACAGCGTGGTCTGGGACGCCCGCAAGCTGGCCACCACCGGGGACTGGGAGCACTGCCTGCGCGAAGCGGCCCACGCCTACTACCGCCACCTGCACGCCAACCGCGACGCCGCGCGCCTGATGGCCGGCCGCCGCACCCCCGGCCCGAACCTGCTCTACGTCCTGGACGTCATGCTGAGCCGGCTGCACCAGGCGGGCTTCTCCGACGCGGTCGCCGCCCGGGCCACCCTCACCATCTCCACTTACGTCCAGGGCTACGTCCTGCAGGAACAAGTGCCGAAGGCACCGCACCGGGAGCCCGATGCCGCATCGGAGCTGTCCGCGGCCTGCCGAACGACGACCGCCGCGCAGTACCCGAACATCATGTCGCTGATCGCGGTGAAGAAGTCCGGCGACACCAAGGAACTGTTCTCCTTCGGCGTCGAACGCCTCATCGACGGCCTGCGCGCCCAACTCCCCGGCGGCCCCGAGAACTGAGCCACCGCCAGGAATTTCTACGCCACCGCCCCGCCGACACACCCGAACGGCCCACCCACACCGACAGCACCGCCCGTCGGCGCGACG
The DNA here is from genome assembly GCF_015356865.1 of Catenulispora pinisilvae. GTDB lineage: Bacteria > Actinomycetota > Actinomycetes > Streptomycetales > Catenulisporaceae > Catenulispora > Catenulispora pinisilvae. The sequence continues at coordinate 9,879 of NZ_JAAFZA010000062.1, read as the reverse complement.
CTAACAGGCATGACCGACAACAAGCGCTGGACCGTGACCGATTTCGACGAACACACGATTCATCTGAAGGCGCCGTTCCGCGTGCTCCTCAACGACAACATCTCGCTGTCGCGCGCCTCCATCACCACGGTCGAAGAGCGCCAGGGCCACGACGTCATCGTGGTGTCGACCATGGACGGCCGCAGCTACGAAGTGCTGCGCGGGGTGGCGCACGCCCAGCGGACCAAGACGAAAGAGGCGTTCGGACTGTAACGCGGCGCCCTACACTCTCGACCGTGAGTTTCTTGTCCGACCTGACCGAGCCGCTGATAGAGCAGGGGTTGGTGGCGCGGACTGCGGTACAGGGCTGCTCCGAGGATGAGATCGCCGCCTTGATGCGTGCGCAGGGCGTCACAGAGCTGCCCCGGGCCTATCGCGAGTTTCTTGCCTGGGGCGGCAGGAACCCCTACTGGCTCTCCACCTCCGGCGAGTGGGACTACGACTGGCTGCTGGGCGCGAAGGATGTCGCGCGAGAAATAGTCGTCGACGATCATCAGCAGGACTTCACACCTTTTGCGGAAGCCTTTGTGCTCCAGACCTTCCAGGGGTATCTGTTCTTCTATTTCAGAGCCTCTGACCTGGCAAAGGACGACCCGCATTTCTGGGTCTACGCCGAGCAGACGCCCCTCGCCGAAAGCGAGGGGACCTTCACCGACTGGCTGCGGGAGATGTTCGATCACCTTCCCGAGGCGGTTCGCCTCCGGCGCGAGTTCGGCCGGGAGTAGCGCCCGTCGCAGAACCAGCACGCGCTCACAGCAAGCCCCTCACCACATCCTGGTCAACAACGCCGGGATCTTCCCGGGCGACACCACGGCGGCCACCGACGAGAAGACCTTCGACGAGGTCTACGCGGTGAACGTGAAGGCGCCGTTCTTCCTCACCGGCGAGATCGCGCCGGCGATGGCGGCGGCCGGCGGCGGGGCCGTCATCAACCTCGGATCGTGGATCGCGCGGCTGGCGGTTCCGGTCGGAGCGCTCTACAGCTCCTCCAAGGGCGCCATGGAAACCCTCACCCGAAGTTGGGCCGCCGAGTTCGGCCCGCAAGGGGTGCGGGTGAACGCGATCTCCCCGGGCGTGGTGCTGGAACCTTGGCCGGACCAGTCCCATCCCGGCGAGGCCATGATGAACGGGACGCCGGCCGGGCGGATGGGCCGGCCCGGAGATCGCGCGCGCCGCGGTGTACCTGGCAGCCGACGAGTCAGCGTTCGTCCACGGCATCGTGCTGGACGTGGACGTGGACGGCGGGCGGACCGCGGTCGCCGTGATCGCCGCCTAGAGGTGGGAACAGTGCCCAAAGAGCTGACGGCGAAAGGACAAGCCACCCGCGGCCGCGTCATCGAGGCCGCGGCCGAGGTCCTGCGCGAGTCCGGGATCGAGGGTGTCACCCTCGAAGACGTCATGGCCCGCAGCCACACCAGCAAGAGCCAGCTGTTCCACTACTTCCCCGACGGGAAGGACCATTTGCTGCTCGCGGTGGCGCAGTACGAGGCCGACCAGGTGCTGGATGTCCAGCAGCCGTATCTGGGATGCCCGGACAGCTGGGAGGCGTGGCAGCAGTGGCGCGACGTGACGGTCCGCCACTACGAGGAGCAGGGCGAGCGCTGCCTGCTCGGGACCCTGGCGCTCTACCTCGGGCGAAGCACTCCCGGTGCCCGCGCCGTCGTCATCGAGCTGATGCGCCGCTGGCAGGAGTACCTGGCGGTCGGCATCAGGGCATTGCGTACGGCCGGGCACCTGCCCGCCGACCTGGACGTCGATGAGCGGGCGGCGGCACTGCTGGCGGCGGTCCAGGGCGGCGTGATGATCCTGCAGGCCACCGGCCGGGCCGACCATCTGCGCGCCGCCCTGGACCTGGCCATCGGCGACCTGCGCCGGCTCGGCGAGTCCGCACCCGCACCCGCGCCCGGCGAAGACCGGGCCCGGGCGCGAGGCTGACGCTGAGCTTGAGCGGGTCAGCCGTGACGCGGCACGGTCAGCCGTGGTGCACGGTCAGCGCGTAGAAGCCGACGCGGGCCCCCTTCGTGGTGCTGCTCGACGAGGACTGGTTGTAGGAACCGGCCTTGAAGTACATGTGGTACGCGTCGAACGACGACGGGATCGAGTACTTCGTCGTCTTGCCGTTCACCGTCAGCACGACGGTGTTCCCGCCCGTGACCGCGATCGTGTAGCTCCACTGCTTGCCGACCGGCACGTTGGCGATGCTGTGCGTCGTCTGCCCGCCGGAGGGCGAGTTCTCGGTGCCCAGGATGATGTTCCCGTTGTTGTAGTAGTACAGCTCGACCAGCGGCTTGGTCGAGGAACCACCGCTGCCGAGGTGGATCTGGCCGACGCAGACGTGGTCGGTCACCGAGTCCACGCGCAGGGTGGCCTGGAGCTGGTGGCTGCCCGGCAGCGCCCAGTCCGCGGTGCTGCCGTCGCTGTTCAGCTCCCGCAGCTCCGAGCGCGCGTAGTTGGAGTTGGGCGTGGTCACGCCCTTCTCCGGCGCCCAGAACGTCATGGCGCCGTCGGACTTGTCGGTGTAGAAGTACGTATCCTGATACCCCTTGGCCCCCACCAGCTTCGAGGACGGGATCGTACGCGGGGAACCGGGCGAGCCGACGGGCTCCTGGAGCTCCCAGACGGACAGGTTGAAGTTGCCGCCGGGTGCGACCGTCGTGCTGAGGTGGGGCTGAGCGACGGAAGCCGCCGCCGGGGCGGCCTGGGCCGCCGTCGACGTCACGACGACCGCGGCGCCGGTGCAGATCACGGTCGCGGCCGCGGTCAGGGCCAGGAGCTTGGGTGATGCGCCTCTGAACATCAGGACTTTCCCTTCGGAGTGGGGCGGTGGCACTGTCCGGTCCGTACGAAGCGCGAGTTCATCGTCAGCGGCCGGGACATGGCGGGCAAGGGCCGAAGGGTCAAGCGTCGGTAAAATTGTTCGCGATACTGATTCTGATTCATATTCGTGAACTGACATAGCATCGCCAATGGTGACTAACTTCGTGAAACAAACGAGTTAAGGCTGTTGACTGCTGGGCCTCAGAGCGCTTCGATAACCAGCGTCAGATCCGCGCCATCATCCGTGCGCGAGCCCTGGACCGGTCCTGCGAAGCGCCCGTCAGACCGCTCAGGCTCGCGAGGGCGTTCGGCGGGCATCTTTCGCAGTTCACGGATATGAACGACATCCATGAACGTGATGGGTGGCGCGGCCGAAAGCCGCGCCACCCAATGAGAGCTCGGAGCACGAGAGCTCAGAGCACGAGAGCTCAGAGCAGAGAACTCAGAGCACTGTCACTGGAAGACCTGGAACTCCGAGAGCTGCCCGGCCGGCCATCCGGTGTTCGCGGTGAAGTTCAGCCGCAGATACCGGGTACTGGTCGAGGAGAACGTGATGGTCACGGTGTTCCCCGTCGAAGGGTTGAAGGTGTAGTTCGCCGATCCGACGACGGTCGAGAAGGTGCTGCCGTCGGTGGAACCGAGCACCGACAGCGTCTGGGTGCGGGTGGCCCAGGCGGTCGCCGGCGGGAGGTCGAGCACGATCTTGCTGACGCTCTTGGCCGCGCCGAGGTCGACCTGGATCCACTGCGGGAACGCGTTGTCCGCGCTCTCCCAGTAGGTGCTGGTGTTGCCGTCGACGGCGTTGGCCGGCGCGTAGTTCTGCGTGGAGCCGCTGGCCGACGTCGGCTGGTTGAGCGCCAGATCGGTGGTGGCGGACCCGCCGGTGCCGGTCAGGGCGACCGTCGCCGGGCTGTTCGGGGCGTTGCTGGCGATGCTGAGCGTGCCGGTCCGGGCGCCGGAGGCGGTCGGGGCGAAGGTGACGTTGACTGTGCAGGACGCACCCGCGGCCAGCGAGCTGCCACAGTTGTCGCTCTGCGCGAAGTCGCCGGTGGCGGCGATCGAGGAGATCGTCGCCGCACCGTTGCCGGAGTTGGCGACCGTGACCGCCTGCGCGCCGCTGGTGCTGCCGACGGCCTGGTTGCCGAACGACAGGCTGGTCTGGTTGGCCGCGATCGACGGGCCGGTGGTGCCGCCGCCGCTGCCGAGGTAGGCCTGGAAGTCAGAGAGCTGACCGGCCGACCAGCCGCTGTTCGCGGTGATGTTGACCCGCAGGTAGCGGGCGGTCGTGGTGGTGAACGGGATCGTCACCGTGTTGTTGTCGGCGTTCGGGTCGAAGCTGTACCCGGCGGAGCCGACGATGGTCGAGAAGTTGGTGCCGTCGGTGGAGCCGAGCACCGACAGGGTCTCGGTGCGGGCGCTCCACGCGGTGGACGGCGGCAGCCGCAGGACCACCTTGCCGACGCTCCAGTTCTGGCCGAGGTCGACCTGTGCCCACTGCGGGAAGGAGCCGTTGGCGCTCTCCCAGTAGGTCGACGGGTCGGAGTCGGTGATGTTGCCCGGCACGTAGGTGCCGTTGCTGGAACTCGCGGTGGCCGGCTGCCCGGCGGCGAGGTTCACGGTGCCGTCGACGCCGGTGCCGCTGAGCGCCACGGTCGTCGGGGTGTTGGTGGCGTTGCTGGCGACCGTGAGCGTGCCGGTCCGCGCACCGCCGGCGGTCGGGGTGAACTTGACCGTCACGCTGCACGAGGCGTTGACGGCGATCGAGGAGCAGTTGTCGGTCTGGCTGTAGTCACCGGTGACGGAGACCCCTGACACACTCGCCGCACTGGTGCCGGTGTTGGTGACGGTCACCGTCTGCGGCCCGGCCGAGGCGCCGACCGCGGTGCGGGCGAAGGCCAGGCTGGCCGGGTTGGCGTTGAGCACCGGTCCCGGCGCGATGCCGGTGCCGGACAGCGAGACGGTGTCGGTGACGCCGCCGGCGTTGACGGTGAGGCTGCCGGAGCGGGCCCCGGAAGCGCTCGGCGTGAAGGTGACGTTCACCGTGCAGGAGCCGTTGGCCGCGATCGAGGAGCCGCAGTTGTCGGTCTGCGCGAAGTCGCCGCCGGCCGCGATCGAGGACACCGAGGCCGCCGAGCCGGTCGGGTTGGACACCGTCACGGTCTGCGCCGCGCTGGTCGCCCCGGTGGCCACCGAGCCGAAGTTCAGCGAACCCGGGCTGGTGCTGACGCTGCTGGCCGGGTAGGGCGGGAAGACCGGGGCGGGGCTCGTGGTGACGCACTGCGTCGGGCTCACGCCGGAGTTGCCGCCGTTGTCGGTGATCGCGAAGGAGTTGCCCTCACAGCTGTAGCTGGGCGCGTTGCCCGCGTTGGCCTGCGCGACGCCGGTGGCGGTGACGTTCTGGAACGTCGCGGCGCCGCCGGTCTGCTCCTGCATCGCGAAGGTGCCGGTGCCGGCGATCGTCACGTTGTTCAGGCTGACGCCGCTGACCGTGCCCTCGACCCACTGGACGGCCTCGAACGGGCTCTGCTCTATCAGGGCATTGCTGACGTTGATCGGCCCGGTGATCGCCCCCTGACTCCCGTCGAACCACAGCGCGCCGACCCCGAACTGCCAGTTCGGGTCCAGACTGCCGTCCCGGATCAGGGTGTTGTTCTCGATCGTGGTGGTGCCGACCGGCGTGGAGCTGAAGCGCTGGCCGACCTGGATGCCGCCGCCCTGGGTGATGCCGGTGTCCACGACCAGGTTGCCGGAGACCGTGTTGTCGTGGCCGCCGTAGATCGCGATGCCGTTGGCCAGCTGCTGGTCGGAGACGGTGTTGTTGGAGATCGTGTCGTTGGCGTCCGCCCCGATGCCGGAGTCGGCCCAGGTCGCGATGCCGTCGTCACCGGTGTTGCGGATGTCGCTGTTCGTCACGGTGGAGTTGGTCACGCCGCCGTGGAAGTTGATGCCGTCGGCCGTGGTGTTCCGGATCCGCATGCCGCTGAAGGTCAGCTTGTCCATCGGGCCGTCCATCCAGGCCCCGACCTTCATGTGCTCGATCCAGATGTCGGACACGGTCGAATCGCTCATCGCGCCGCCGATCCCGTTGACCTGGGCGCTGTCGTCGCGTTCCTGCACGTTGCCGGAGATGGCGAAGTTCGACAGGTGCACGTTGGTGCTCGGGTTCGGCGCGGAGTCGCCGTAGAAGCCGGGCGCCGTGCCGATCACCGTCGAGTACCACATGCCCGCGCCGGCGACCGTCACGTTGTTCACGGATATGTGGCCGGGGATGTTGAACCTGCCCGGCGGGATCCACACCGTCCCGCCCGCGCCGGCCGCCGCGATGGCGGCGTTGAAGGCGCTGGTGGAGTCGTTGACGCCACTGGCGTCAGCACCCTCACTGGTCACGGACACCGAGCCGGCCGGCTGGGTCAGCGCCGGGCCGACGTTCTCGAAGTCGGCGAAGTTGACGGTGTAGGACGAGGCGCTGTCCCCGGAATCGACCTGGAGCTTGAAGGTGGTTCCGGCCTGGTAGGTGGTGTTGAACAGCTGGTGCACCTCGTCGTAGAAGTGGTGCGGGTTGCCGCTGCTCGGGGTGTTGGTGAACGGATAGCTGCCGTAGTACCAGCTGTAGGCGTTGGTCAGCGACAGGTCGGACTGCTTGGTCCCGTTGACGTACAGCGACAGCGGCGCGGTGTAGACCGAGCCGTCGGAGCTGTCCGGGATGCTGTACCGGACGTCGATCGAGTCGGTCGCCACCGGCGTGGTGAAGGTGATGCTCTGCCCCGAGCCGTTCCCGGCCAGGGTCACGGCCTGACGATAGGAAGCCTCGTCGGCCAGCTGGCCCTGGCTGAAACTGGGGCCGATCAAGGTACCGGTGGTGGCCGCCTTCGCGGCCTCCACCTCCACATAGGGCAGGCTCGCCCCGCCACCGCCGGTGGCCCCGGCCGCGGCCGCGGGCGAGGCGGCGAGGGCGACCAGGGCGCCGGCGGTGGCCAGGACCGTGCCGAGGGCGGCGGCCAGGGCGCGTCGAGCGGGGCGCTTACGCGCGCCGGGGATCCCGGCGCATGCGGATCTGGACATCACAAAGGGCTCCTTCGATGGGGCACCGTGCGGGGGACGGGCCGTGGGGTGCGGCCCGTTGGGGGGATGTCGCAGGCGGAGCGTAACGCTGGCGACACTTGCGCGCAATATCCTGGTGCCAGTGCTGCAAAGAGTTTGCTGTTCGATGAAAAATCACGATGCGCGGGCGGCCGGGGATGAACTCGCAGGTCAGGGTGTTGATTGATCGACCGGGCCGGACGTGGCCGGCCGGACTCGACGCGTCGGCGGAGCCGGACCTGATCAGCGCGGCGCGCGATCGGCCGGGCGTGGGCGATCGGCCGGACCCGATCAGCGTTTACCGAATCGACATCTACCGAGTCAGCGCTTGCCGAATCAGCGCCAGCCGGGTCGGCCCTCGCCGGGGTCAGCGGTAACCGGGCCGGCCCTCGCCGGGGTCGGCGCTAACCGGGCCACCCCTTACCGGATCAGCGTCTACAGCCAGCCGCGCTTGGCCGCACGCACCCCGGCCTCGAATCGCGAGCCGGCTTCGAGGCGGCGCATCAGATCCTCCATGCGGCGCTTCACCGTCCGCACCGAGACGCCCAAACGTTTGGCCGCGGCCTCGTCGGTCAGACCGCCGGAGAGCAGCTTCAGCAGCTCGGCTTCGGAGTCGGTCAAACCGGTGGCCGCATCGGAGGGCGGCGTGGGCTCCAACGGGACGGCGCCGTCCCACAGCCGGTCGAACAGTTCGCACAACGCCCTGACCATGCCGGGCGCGGTGGTCAGGATCGCGCCGGTCTCCCGGGACTCCGGGTCGAAGGGCACCACGGCGCTGGTGCGGTCGACGACCAGCAGCCGTATCGGCACCACCGCGGCGGTGCGGACCTGCGCGCCGAGGGCGAGCAGCGCGCGTTCGTAGGCCAGCGCGGCCGCGTTGGAGCGGATGGCTTCGTGGCACAGGATCCGCAACCGGACGCCGCGCGCGGCCAGGTCCTCGTCGAGTGGACGGGAGGCCTGCAACGCCTCCGCGGGCATCACGTTCGGGACGATCGAGCAGACTTCCGTGTCCGCGGCGTAGAGCAGCGACTCCATCAGCGTTTGGATGTCGTCCAGCGACGTGATCTGCTCCACGCCGCCGGGCATCCGTGATCGGCGCCGGGCCACCGACTCGTTGAACGCCACCGCGGCCGCCTGGCCCGCCAGCAGGGCCTCGCGGCGCGCCGCGAGTTCGGCTTCCTGGCGCCGTAGCAGTGCCGCGACGCCGCGCTCCAGACTGACCGGATGCCACCGGTCCGGGTTCTGCCGGGACGTGCGCAGCAGGGCCAGTTCGGCGAGTCGGTCCAGGGCCGCGATGACCTGTTCCCGTGTCAGGCCCGACGACTCGGCCAGGGCCGCGTACTCGAGCGCCGGCTCGGCCAGCAGCGCTCGATAGACCTGTTCCGATACCGCGTCGAGGCCCAGTCCTTGCAGCATCCGACTCCCAGTTCCGATAGGTGCCACGTCCGATAGGCGTCCCGCCACCGGCGATCGCGCCGCCGAGTGTCCCGCCCGCGCGCGTGAGGATACGTGACCCGATCGTGCCATGGCACGTTCGGGCCGACAGCCGTCCCTTCCCCGGGCCCGTCCGGGGCTGGAAACATCACCTGTCAGGACCGACAAGGCCCTGATGGGGGGGGGACGGCCGGGTGGCGTGGGGCGGCACCCGGCCGAACCGTTCCCGCGCTGCCCCCGGGACCTGTCAGGCAGGCGTCCGGTAGCCGTCAGCCGGTACCTGGCCGACCAGCATCTCCCGCGCCACACCACGCAGCAGCCGCACCAACTCCCGGGGCGCCGCCGCCTTCGCGTCGGCGCGGGTGGCCACGCTGACGATGCGGCGGGTCGGTCCGTCGGGGCCGAGGCTGGTCACCGTCACTCCGGGGACCGGGCCGGTGACCGTCAGCCGGGGCAGGACGGCCATCCCGACGCCCTGCGCGATCATCGACAACACCACGCCGTCGTCGGCGACCTCCAACGTCGCCTTCGGCAGGAAGTCCTGGCGCCGCCACCAATCACGCGTGTACGAGGAACAGTTCTCCGGCCAGTCGATCGCCGGCAGGCCGCGGGGTTCCTTGTGCACGGACGGGTACGCCAGCACGTACGGCTCCCGCAGCAGCTCGCCGACCACCATGCCGTCCGGCGTCGGCGCGTCGTCGTCCAACGTGGCGATCGCCAAATCCGCGCGCCCCTCCTCCACTTCACCGACGGTCCCGGCCCCCAGCTCCGGCACCACCAACACCCGCGGCTCCACGCCCGGATACTGCGCCGCGAGCCCCTTCAGCGCGGGCGGCAACAACACCGCCGCCGCACTCCGGAACGCCGCGACGCGCAGCGTGCCGGAGACCGTGCCCCGCTCAGCCCCACGCGCCTCAGCCCCCAGCAACTCCAACTGCCGCAGCACCTGCCGCGCCCGCACCACGGCCCGCTCCCCCGCCGCCGTCGGCCGCGCGCCGGTGCGCCCGCGCTCGAACAGCACGGCACCGACCTTGCGCTCGACAGTCCGCACCGCGTGCGACACCGCGGACTGGCTGGTACCGGTAGCCTCGGCGGCGGCGGTGAAGCTCCCGGTGCGCGCCACGGCGACGAGCAGGCGCAGCTCCGAGGGGGCGAGATCGGTCATGCCGATCACTCTAGGCCGCGGCGGCCGGATCATGAAGCGCGTTCATGGAACGCCGGGATCCAGAAACCCGGCGCTCTGCTCACGACCAGCGGCGCTCCCTACGATCATGGTCATGAACACGAGCCCGACCGCCGACGCTGAAAAGACCGCCGCGACCCCCGCCGGCACGAGCGCCGCCCACGCCGCCAGCCACACCGCACCGACCGGCGCCATCGCCGACCGCACCGCCACCAGCGGGAACGCCGCCGAGGGCACAGTGCCCTCCGCGAGCACCGCCCGCGCCGCGGCTAGTTTGAGCGCCCCCACCACCTACCAGGCCATCCGCCAAGCCCGCCGCCCCGAAG
>NZ_JAAFZA010000619.1 GCF_015356865.1 Catenulispora pinisilvae | reverse complement strand
ACCTACGGCCATCCCATCCGGACCGTGATGCTCTCTCCCTATCGCCTGAGCCACTGACGCCCAAGCAGTATCGCGACACGCCTTCTCACGTTCCCCACGAAAGCCGCAGACCAGGCTCACGCCACCTATACGCCGGACACCGCCTGGCCAATAACACCGCACCCGCCAAGCTCATCCCAGGATGGATCAAGACACCCCGGTTCTGATGTCACCTAAGCATTTCGACGCCTCAGACAGTGATCGTCTTCCTGGTCCCCACCTGACACATCACGTGCGCCTTTTCCTCATCGCTCACCACGACGGTCTTCACCCCAACGCAGCATGAGGCGGTTTGGAACCACCCCGGCAAGGACGGTCCCGAAGGGCCACAAAACCTTCATCTCCCGTGGAAC
>NZ_JAAFZA010000618.1 GCF_015356865.1 Catenulispora pinisilvae | reverse complement strand
GAGTGTGAGGGTACGGGCGGCGTACGGCAACGGTGAAGCAGGCACTCCGACGAACCCATCGTCACGTCGAAGGGGCAGGTGACGGTTCCGAAAGCGGTGCGCGACGCGCTCGGCCTGCAATCGGGTGATCGGGTTGTCTTCCGCGTTGAGGGCAATCGCCCGGTGCTTGCTCGGACGCCGGACTTCCTCGCCCCTGCCGGGACGATCCGGTGGCCGTCTTTCGATCGGTCTGTCGACCGGCTCAAGACGATCGAGGGGGTTGAGCCGCCGCCGGTCGGATCCCGGCGGAGCCGCGGACCGTGAGCCCAGGGCGGTGCTGTCGGCGGCCTGACGAGGCAAGGCCGATCGGCAGCGTTTGACGCCGAGCCCGACACCGCATTCGGTGTGGCACTGGAC
>NZ_JAAFZA010000617.1 GCF_015356865.1 Catenulispora pinisilvae | reverse complement strand
TTTTCAAATCCCCCTTGTTGAATATCCCTCTCCCTAAATAAGCTTTTATATGTAAGCGTTATAAAAGGGCGCTTTTAACATTATACATGCAACAAATCAATATTTCTAGTTTTTGAAAATAATATCAATAATATTAATGCATCTAAATTTAATAATTATAAATAATTCTATTGTTATATTTTATAATTAAGAACAAGTTCAATAAGCGGAGATGAATCAAAATATATGATGGATACAAAGAAAAACAATCAACCCATCCGCATGTTGACGGCACGATTGATTGACTTATAAGGAGATAGATTTCATTTTCATGATAGTAATCAATGAAAGATGGCATTTATTTCCAAGTATCTTCGGGAAACATACAATCTGATTTACGCATGCGAGACACAAATGGAT
>NZ_JAAFZA010000616.1 GCF_015356865.1 Catenulispora pinisilvae | reverse complement strand
GTAAAAGACTTACCAGGGGTACGTTACCATATCGTTCGCGGTGCTTTAGATACTGCTGGTGTTAACGACCGTAAACAAAGCCGTTCTAAATACGGAACTAAAAAACCTAAAGCTTAATTTTAATTATTAAACAAATGAAACTTGCTTCTACTATATAGAAGTAATTACTATGAACAATATTTCGGAAGGAGGAGTTACGGATGCCACGTAAAGGTCCTGTTGCAAAACGTGATGTTTTACCAGATCCTATTTATAACTCAAAATTAGTAACTCGCTTGATCAACCGTGTAATGGTTGACGGAAAACGCGGGATTGCAGCTAACATTATCTATAATGCCTTTGACTTGATCAAAGAATCTACAGGTAACGATCCATTAGAAGTGTTTGAACAAGCAATGA
>NZ_JAAFZA010000615.1 GCF_015356865.1 Catenulispora pinisilvae | reverse complement strand
ACCAAATGCTTAATTAATACTAGAATGAAGAAGATCGATTGAAATTTATGTTAACTAATAACTTTAAAAGCAAAAAGAGGATTGTCAAAATAAAATTTGATAATCCTCTTTTTTAATTTATACTACAAGTTTAAGTTATATTACTTGAAACTATTACTTTGAAATCCACTCTAATACAGCAGGATTTGCGCATGCTGAAGTTTCACCATCAATCTTTGTAACAAAAATAATATCTCCTCCATTAGCAACAGAGCTTACTTCATCAAATATTTCTTTTGCAGATAATGTATCTGTTTTTACAAAGAATCCTTCAGGCATAAATTGAGCCCATGAGCCTAAAGATTTAATTTTACCGACTATATTAGCACCGCTATGTGCATGTTCATGAGAATGATCTTC
>NZ_JAAFZA010000614.1 GCF_015356865.1 Catenulispora pinisilvae | reverse complement strand
GTCCTGAATCGCGCAACCGTCCCATCCGTTCACGGTCCATGCGCAGCTCGGTACGCAGCAGGCGGGCCAGTGGCGCCACCAGCTTCTCGGCCAGCTGCTCCATCTCCTGGTGCTCACCCCGGCCCCTGGTGCGATGGCCGCCGGCGCCCCCACCGCGCGGGGCGGAGTCCGACTCGCCGCTACGGCGGGAGTTGAGCAGGGCACCGACGACGGGGTTGGAGTCGGCGATCATGTCGATGCCGCGCTGCTTGGCCATCTGCCGCAGCTGGCTGGGATCGCGCACGAGGCTGGCCGCGTCACGGATGTCGCTGAAGGTACTGAACTGGTCGGCGACGGTGTCGTGGAAGTCTTGGCGCTTGTTGTTGAGCTGATCGGCCGCCGTGTCCCGGAGGAAGGAGGT
>NZ_JAAFZA010000613.1 GCF_015356865.1 Catenulispora pinisilvae | reverse complement strand
TTGCACATCCTTAGGAATGTCTATCCACACCGGGCCTGGGCGGCCTGATTGCGCAATGCGGAAGGCATCGCTCATGACCTGCGGGAGTTCTTCGATATGTCTGACCAGATAGTTGTGTTTGGTGATGGGGATAGAGATGCCGTAGGTGTCCACTTCCTGGAAGGCGTCGGTGCCGATCATCGAGGCGGGAACCTGACCAGTGATGCAAATCAGCGGGATGGAGTCCAGCCGCGCATCGGCAATGGCGGTCACCAGGTTAGTCGCACCCGGTCCGCTACAGGCCATACAGACCGCCGGTTTACCGTCGGTGCGCGCCATTCCCTGAGCGATAAAGCCCGCGCCCTGTTCATGACGGGCCAGAATATGGCGGATTTGCGTGCTTTGGCTTAAGGCATCGTAAAC
>NZ_JAAFZA010000612.1 GCF_015356865.1 Catenulispora pinisilvae | reverse complement strand
CCCGCATCCCCGTCCACACCGGCCGCATGGTCATAGAGGCACAGGGCACAGACACCCTCGAAGCCGTCCTCATCGCCCGCCCCGACGGCACCGACCCCCGCCGCATCCCCTGCGACACCCTGGCCATCAGCTACGGCCTGGCCCCCCAAATCGACCTGGCCCTGACCCTGGGCGCCAAACACAAACAACTCGCCGACGGCACCATCGGCCTACGCACCGACCGCAACCTGCGCACCAGCATCCCCGGCCTCTACGCCGCAGGCGAAACAGCAGGCGTAGCCGGCGCCGAAACCGCACTCCTCGAGGGCGAGATCGCAGCCCTGGCCGTCGCCCGCACCACCACAGCAGCCCAGGCCCGCCCCCCACGCCAGAGCACGAGCACACCGGCGTCACCGAACCCTGACA
>NZ_JAAFZA010000611.1 GCF_015356865.1 Catenulispora pinisilvae | reverse complement strand
TACTTGTGCCGATCGAGTGACCGGCCAACCCCTGCCGCGCCGAGATCGCCGCCGTCGCCCCCTCCCGCATCCCCCGCACCTGCGACTGCCCGATCTGCGCCACGTTCGCCACCGCGCCGGCCACATCCCGCGGCAATGCCGGCGTCCGTGTCCCCTCGCTGAACGCCGCCCGCACCGCCCCGGCGCTCCCGGACGCGTCGATCCAATGTGAATCCTGGCCCGTCACGTGCATCCCGGCCTTGCCGAGCCACCCCCGCACCGCCTTGACCTGCGCATCCGACGGCCCGAACCGGGCCCGGGCCTGCGTCGGCGTCAGGTAGTGCCCGTACTGGGCACTACCGGGCGTCGACACCGCCCGTGCGAACGCCTCCAAGCCCGCCGGATCCCGCCCGGCCAGCCCGATCC
>NZ_JAAFZA010000610.1 GCF_015356865.1 Catenulispora pinisilvae | reverse complement strand
CGGCGGTTCTTCGACACGGTTCCACACGACAAGATCGTGGCTTGTGTGCAGGCCCATACCGATGCCCGCTGGGTGGTGTTGTATGTCCGGCGGTGGCTGACTGCTGGGCTGTGCATGCCCGGCGGGGGGGTGGTTGATCGTGATGTGGGGACACCGCAGGGTTCTGCGGTGTCTCCGGTGTTGGCGAACCTGTTTCTGCACTATGTGTTCGATACTTGGATGGCCCGGGAGTTCCCGGGGTGTCCGTTTGAACGCTATGCCGATGATGGCGTGGTGCACTGTCGCACGTTGGTGCAGGCGGAGCAGGTCCTGGCCGGGTTGCGGTCCAGGATGGCTGGGGTCGGTCTGGAGTTGCATCCAGGCAAGACCAGGATTGTGTATTGCAGGGATAGCAACCGTGGTGGTGGGG
>NZ_JAAFZA010000061.1 GCF_015356865.1 Catenulispora pinisilvae | reverse complement strand
ACCCCGCAAACTCCACCCGCCCGAAAAAGAGGCCTCCTACCCGTTCAAACCGAACCGCCCACAGCGCTGCGGTCCGGATCAAACCCGCACCGGTTCACCCCCACCTCCGCCGCCGATGTTGTGATCGACAGCCGCGAGGTGCTGTATCTCAGCCCGTTGCCCGCTATCCATCTCAGTGCAATGTTACGTATCACGCCTCGCACTCGCCCGGAGGCGCCACCCATTCCCGAGGGAGCACCATGCCCCATCGATCACCCCTGCCCAGAATCATGGCCGCGGCAGTGGCGGCTGCGGGCCTCGTCGTCGGTTTGCTGGCCAACCCCGCTTCCGCAGCCGCTCATCCGTCGGCGCATCCGTCGGCTCAGGCCCCGGTGACAATGCACGCGTCGGTGACAACGCACGCCCCGGCGACACCGCACGCCGCCAAGACTCCGCCGTTGACGGGTGCGGACACCGCTGTCGACACGCAGCAGACCGCGGATCGGACCACGCCCGAACCCGCTGTGCTCCGTGGCGCTCCCGTGAAGCTCGCGGCAAGCGCACCCTCGCCGGGATCGGCGACGGCGCGCAAGGCGACGCATGCCGGCGGCACGACCACGTCGTCCACGAAGGCCACGTCGTCCACGAAGGCCGCGGTGACTTCGTGTACCACCGCCGACTTCGCTGATAAGAGCGGCGCCGCGCTGGTCTCCTACATCGAGTCCGTCGACTGGGTCGCCTGTATCAACCCCCTGTTCTCGCTGAGCGGGTCGGACGCGAGCGCGGTGTTCAACGAGGCCAACATGGTCACGGTGGCGAACGGTGTGGGCGCCTCGGCGGCGTCCTACACCGGCGACGACTCCACTGGTCTGTATGAGCTGCTGTACTTCATGCGGGCCGGCTACTACGTCCAGTCGCAGCCGAACTCCGGAGTCCCCGCCTACGACTCCACGCTCTCCGACGCGATCAAGTCCGGGCTCACGACGCTGTTCAACAGCCCGCACTTCAGCGATGTCAGCGCCGGCAACGGCGAGGTGTTGGGCGAGGCGGTCATCACGACTGACAGCTCGCAATTGCAGGGCGACTTCCTGGACGTCTACAGCCACATCCTCAACAGCTACACCAGCGCGTGGGATGCCTACCCCACCATGGACAACGAGCTGAACAACGTCTACACGCCGCTGTGGAACGGAACCTGGAACCCGGCGTTCGTCACGGCCGTCACGGCCAATCCCGCCGTCGCCGACGCGCTGTCCACCTTCGCGCTGAACCACCTGTCCCTGCTGGGCGGGGACAACGACGTCCTGGACAGCAACGCCGGTAACGACCTGGCCCGCATGGTCGGGATCACTGCGCTGCAAAGCAAGATACGGCCGCTGGCCAAGGGGCTGCTCACCGCCTCCTCGATCACCGGCCCGACCGCCAGCCTCTGGGTGCACGTCGCCTACCAGACCGGCCAGTACGACGACCCGTCGCAGTGCTCGTACTACGGCACCTGCAACCTGACCGCGCAGCTCACCGCGGCCTCGCTGCCGATCTCCTACCCGTGCAGCAACTTCACCATCATGGCCGAGTCGCTGACGGCGCAGCAGCAGAGCGACGTCTGCACCAGCCTGGCCAACGAGGTGCCGTACTTCCAGAACCTCGACCACGCCACCGGGCCGATCCCCGGCCAGTACTTCAACGTCAAGATGGTCATCTACGGCAGCCGGGCCGACTACGTCACCTACTCGTGGGCCATCTTCGGCAACTCGACCGACAACGGCGGCGAGACGCTGACCGGCGAGCCGACGGATCCCAACAACGTCGCCTACTCCATCCTCTACCAGGAGCCGACGGACAACGGCTTCACGGCCAACGCCTGGAACCTCAACCACGAGTTCGCCCACATCCAGCAGTCGATCTACGACATGAAGGGCGACTTCGGCAGCCAGATCGCGGTGAACGACGTCTGGTGGATCGAGGGCCAGGCCGAGTACGTCTCGTACTCCTACCGCGGGGTCACCGACACCGACGCGGCCACTGAGGCGGCCAAGCACACCTACACCCTCAGCCAGCTGTTCCAGAACAACTACACCGTCGACGACACCACCCGAACCTACCCGTGGGGCTACCTCGCGGTCCGCTACATGTTCGAGAAGCACCCCGACGTCATCAACAACATGCTCAGCGACTTCCGCACCGGTGACTACACCGCCGGCTACGCGGTCTACAACAGCATCGGCACCGGCTACGACGCCGACTTCAACTCCTGGCTCGACACCATCGCCAACGGCGGCGGCGGGACGACCCCGCCGGCCTGCTCGGACTCCAATCCGCAGGCCATGGGCCAGAACTGTTCCCGCTCCAACCAGTCGGCGACCGCCGGCAACACCGACTACCTGTGGGTCGACCTGCCCGCCGGCACCAGCACGCTGACCGTCGCCACCAGCGGCGGCACCGGTAACGCGGCCCTCTACTACGACCCGGACACCTGGGCCGGCCCCAACTCCTACACCGCCAGTTCCACGAACTCCGGAACCACCCAGAGCATCACCGTCACGAACGCCACGGCCGGCTACCGGTACCTCAGCCTGTATGCGGTCTCCGACTTCAGCGGAGTCACCGTATCCACTCAGTACTGATACCGCTGTCGAAGCGTGGGCCGGGCGGTCACAAGCCGCCCGGCCCACGGGCGTCCATCCCCATAGAAGGATCGAGATGAAGAAGACCGCGGTCATCGCCATTGCCGCCGCTATAGCAACCGTCGCCGCCATCTGCGCCGTACCCGCGTCCGCGGCACTGGCCGACCCGAACGCCGCGCTTCAGGCCGAAGCCGCCAAGGACACCGGCCAGGGCACGTTGAACTGGGCGTCGTGCAATGACCCGACGACGCCTGCTCTGCAATGCGCCATGCTGGAAGTCCCGGTCGACTACAGCAAGCCGCACGGCCAGAAAATCAAGATCAAGGTGGACCGGCTGCCGGCCACCGCACCCAAGGCCAAGCAGCAGGGGCCGATCCTGCTGAACCCCGGCGGCCCGGGTGACAGCGGCCTGTGGATGCCCGCGTACATCGCCGGACAGATGCCGGCTGATGTGGCCTCGGAGTACGACTGGATCGGATTCGACCCGCGCGGCACCAACGCCAGTGATCCCCACGTGACCTGCGATGCGAGCTACTTCGACGCTGAGCGCCCGGACTATCAGGTGTCGCAGGGGACCTCGCAGGCCTGGCTGGAGAAGGACGCGAAGTACGCGGCCGACTGCGCGGCCAACTGGAGCTGGCTGCTCCCGCACATGACGACCGTGGACAACGCGCGCGACCTGGACAGCATTCGCCGGGCACTGGACGTCTCGAAGATCTCCTTCTACGGGGGATCGTGGGGTACCTCGCTCGGCTCCACCTACGGGCAGCTGTATCCCTCGCATGTGCGGCGCATGGTGTTGGACAGCATCGTCGGGCCCACGATCACCTGGTACGACCACAACATCCTGCAGGACGAGGAACACCAGCGCCGCTTCGAGGCCTTCGCCGAGTGGACCGCCAAGGCCGACGACGTCTACCACCTCGGCACCACCCCCGACGCCGTCATCAAGAACTACAACGCCGTCGAGCAGGCGCTGCGCACGAACCCTGTCGACGCTTCCCCGGCCCCGGGCAAGATCGGCCCGGCCGAGTTCGAGGACACGTTCTACGGCGGCGGCTACAACTTCCTGCGCTGGCCCCGCATGGCGACGGTCCTTTCGGCCTACCAGGTCGACCACGACACCCGGCCGTTGAACATCGCCTACAACCGCTACGCCGCCCCAGGCCCGGACGACGGCTCATTCCCGAGTTACAACGCGGTGCAGTGCACTGAGAACGCCTGGCCCCGGGACTGGGAATCCTGGAAGAAGGACCAGGCCGCGGTCAATGCGGTCGCGCCCTTCTACACCTACAACAACATGTGGTACAACGCAGCCTGCATGTTCTGGCCCTACCAGGGCAACACGGCCGGCCGCCTGCCGATCACCGGCAAGGGCCTGCCGCCGGTGCTGCTGTTCCAGGCCACCGAGGACCCGGCGACACCGTATGCGGGCGCTGTCGCGATGCACCAGGCCCTCCCGAGTTCGAAGCTGGTGGTCCAGAACGGAGGCAGCTTCCACGAGATCCTCTTCCACGGCGACGCCTGCCTCGACGACACGTTCATCGCCTATCTGCGGGACGGCACCCTGCCGAACGGCAAGGGCTTCATCGCCAAGACCTGCGCTCCCGAGCCCGATCCGGCCCCGGCGTACATCGATCCCACAGCGGCGGCCGCGAAGAGCGCGCAGACCGGCGCGACTACGTCGACCACCGCGACCACTTCGACTACCGCAGCCACGTCGACCACCGCACGAACCCCGGCCAACGATCCGGAGGCGATCGTGGGCCGGTCTTGAGACCCGTACCCAACCGACCCCGTGGTCGAAAGCCACTCGATCGGTCGGTATTGTGCGCTCTGCGACCTACCGGCGGCTGCGCGGCGCGATCATTCACGGGATACTGGCAGCGGCGGGGGTGTGTCGGGAAAGTGCGATCTGGATGACGAAGGGTCTGTCATGGCAACGGCCACCGCCGAGGAGCAGGCCGGTTTCGCTGACCTCGGTCTGAAACCGGAGATCCTGGACGCCCTGTCGGCGCTCGGCTATGAGGAGCCCACGCCGATCCAGCGCGAGACCATCCCGAGCCTGCTGGACGGCCGTGATCTGCTGGGGCAGGCCGCCACCGGCACCGGGAAGACCGCCGCGTTCGCGTTGCCGGTGATCCAGCACATCCCGCGGGACCGCAAGGGCTCCGATCCTGCCGGCCTGGTGCTCGTGCCCACCCGGGAGCTGGCCATGCAGGTGTCGGAGGCGGTCCACCGCTACGGGGCCGGGCTCGGCGTCCGGGTGTTGCCGGTGTACGGCGGGCAGCCGATCGTCCGGCAGCTGCGGGAGCTGCAACGCGGTGTCGACGTGGTGGTGGCGACGCCGGGCCGGGCGCTGGACCACATCGCGCGCGGGACGCTGCGTCTGGACGGGCTCAGGACCGTGGTCCTGGACGAGGCCGACGAGATGCTCGACATGGGGTTCGCCGAGGACATCGACGCGATCTTGGACAACGCGCCGTCCGAGCGCCAGACGGTGCTGTTCTCCGCCACGATGCCGCGCCGGATCGACGCCCTGGCCAGGCGGCACTTGAAGGATCCGGTCCGGGTGCGGATCGAGCGCGAGGAGCCGGCGGCCGGCGAGGCCCCGCGGGTCCGGGAGATCGCGTTCGTGGTGCCGCGGGCGCAGAAGGCGGCCGCGCTCGGCCGGGTGCTGGACGTGGAGGCGCCGGAGGCCGCGATCGTCTTCTGCCGGACCCGCGAGCAGGTCGACCAGCTCTCCGAGACCCTCAACGGCCGCGGGTACCGCGCGGAGGCGCTGCACGGCGGCCTGAGCCAGGAACAGCGGGACCGGGTGATGGGAAGGCTGCGGGCCGGGACCGCGGATCTGCTGGTCGCCACCGACGTCGCCGCCCGCGGACTGGACGTCGAGCAGCTGACGCACGTGGTCAACTACGACGTGCCCTCCGCCCCCGAGTCCTACGTGCACCGGATCGGCCGGGTCGGCCGGGCCGGCCGCGAAGGCGTGGCCATCACGCTGGCCGAGCCGCGTGAGCACCGGATGCTCAAGTCCATCGAGCGGACGATCCGGCGGCGCATCCCGGTGGAGAAGGTGCCGACCGTCGCCGATCTGCGTACCCGCCGATTGGAGCTGACTCAGGCCGCGTTGCGGGAGAGCCTGCTGGAGGACGCAGACCTCGACCGGTTCCGGGTCGTGGTGGAGACCCTCGCGGACGAGTTCGACGTGATGGACGTGGCCCTGGCCGCGGTGAAGCTGGTGCACGAGGCGGGCGGCTCGGCGACGGACGAGGAGGACATCCCCGACGTGGCGGTGCCCGAGCGGTCGCAGGCGCAGCGTGCGGTGCCTGGTGGCCGGGCGCCTGACGGCCGGGCGTCAGGTGGACGCCGGGAGCGGCGCCAGCCCGGCGCGGGCACGGCACGGCTGTTCGTCGGGGCGGGGCGGGCAGCGGGCATCCGGCCGCAGGACCTGGTCGGCGCGATCGCCGGCGAGTCGCGGCTCAGCGGCCGGGACATCGGGGCGATCGAGATCGCCGACCGCTTCTCCCTGGTCGAGGTCCCCCAGGACGCGGTCGAGGAGGTCATTCAGGTGCTGCGGCGCGCGACCATCAAGGGGCGTCGGCCGATCGTTCGCCGGGACCGGGATCGATGAGCCGTCCGGTGGCGGGCGGCGATGGTGCCCGCGTCGATCGGGTGCTCTAGCCGGCGCGGTTCGCCCTGGTGGGTGTCCGGTAGCCCGAATGCGTGGATCTGGCGCGCTTGGTAGCGCACGCACATACCGTCGGCCCCGTTGTGTGTCGGTGACGCGTGAACCGAGGAGAGCGGGACTCAGCCATGGCGAAGGCGTATCTGGTCGGCAGCGGCATCGCGTCCCTGTCCGCGGCGGCGTTCCTCATCCGCGACGGTGGGTTCGCCGGGGCGGACATCGTGATTCTGGACGAACAAGACCGCGTCGGCGGCAGCCTGGACGCGTCCGGGTCGCCGGAGACCGGCTACACGATGCGCGGCGGCCGGATGTTCGAGCTGCATTTCCAGTGCACCTATGATCTGCTGGCCTCCATCCCGTCGCTGGACGACCCCACCAAGTCGGTCACCGAGGACACGTTCGCGTTCCACGACGATTTCGCCTGGGACGACCACGCCCGCCTGGTCGACGCCGAGGGAAAGGTCATCGACGCCCATTCGATGACGTTCACCGAGCGCGACCGCCTGGAGCTGGTGAAGTGCGTGGCCACGCCGGAGCGGATGCTGGACGGCAAGCGCATCTCGGATCTGTTCCATCCCGAGTTCTTCACCACGAACTTCTGGGCGATGTGGTGCACCACCTTCGCCTTCGAGCCCTGGCACTCGGCGATCGAGTTCCGGCGCTACCTCAACCGGTTCGTCCACCTGTTCAAGACCTTCGACACCATGTCCGGGATCTACCGCACCAAGTTCAATCAGTACGACTCGATCGTCCGGCCGCTGCTGAAATGGCTGACCGACCAGGGTGTCACCGTCCAGCTCGGCACCCGCGTCACCGACATCGGCCTGGCGGACGGCAAGGCCCTGACCGCCGAGTCGCTCACCTGGGAGCGGGCCGGGAAGGCCGAGCAGATCCCGCTGGCCGGCGACGATCTGGTCCTGGTGACCAACGGGTCGATGACGGCGAACTCGACCCTCGGTTCCACCGACACCGCCGCCGTCCTGGACACGGCGGCCGCCAGCGGTTCGTGGGCGCTGTGGGAGTCTCTCGCCGCGAAGCGTCCCGGGCTCGGCAACCCGAGCGTGTTCACGTCGAGCGTCCCGGACTCGACCTGGGAGTCGTTCACCGTCACGACGAAGGATCCGATGTTCTTCAAGCTGATGGAGGAGTTCTCCGGCAGCGAGGCCGGCAAGGGCGGCCTGATCACGTTCAAGGATTCGAAGTGGCTGCTGACGATCGTCTTGAACCATCAGCCGCACTTCCGCGAGCAGCCCGCCGACACGTTCGTGTGGTGGGGATACGCCCTGTTCCCGGACAAGGACGGCGACTTCGTGAACAAGCACATGTCGGCGTGCACCGGCCGGGAGATTCTGGACGAGGTGCTGCGGCATCTCGACTTCGCCGAGCGCGAGCAGATCCTGGACGGATCGATCGTCCGGCCGGCGCTCATGCCGTACATCACCAGCCAGTTCCTCGTCCGCTCGCACGGCGACCGCCCCGACGTCGTCCCGGCCGGCTCCACCAACTTGGCGTTCATCGGCCAGTACGCCGAGGTCCCCGATGACGTCGTGTTCACCGTCGAGTACTCGGTCCGCACCGCCCAGACCGCCGTGGCCGCCCTGCTGAACCTCGACACCGGGCCCAAGCCCGTCTACAAGGGCCAGCACGACCCCAAGGTCCTTGTCGAGGCGTTGCAGACCCTGCACAGGCGCTGACAGCCCTTTCACCCAGGGCTGCGAAACAGTGAGGTCTGTGCCGTGAACGTCGCGTCGAGGTCGGCCCGAAGCCTTCGAAGATAGGCGTCATCGACGTCGTCGACGATGAGCGATGCCTCCTCCCAGGCCGCGCGCGCGTCGGCGTGGTGACCGAGGCCGAGCAGGGCGCTGCTCAGGCCCAGCAGGCTCTCGGCGCGGCCGGTGTGGTCGCCGATGGTTCGGCGGAGGTTCGCAGCCTGAGCGAGGAGTCTGACGGCTTCGCGGCTGTTGCCCTGGTCGCGCTGCGAGGTGCCCAGTTCGTTGGTGGCGTAGGCGAGGGTGTAGAGCTCGTCGGCGGCCCGGGCGATCTGCACGGCCTCGGTGAGGTGGCGGTCGCCTTCAGCGGGTCCGGCGCACTGCCGGAGGATCAGACCCAGGTTGATCAGGTCTTTGGCGATGAGGTCCGGTTCGCCGATGCCGCGGGAGATCGCGAGTGCCCGCTCGATGAGGCTCGCGGCTTCCTGCGGGCGGTCGGCTTTCACCAGTGCCGCGCCGTAGGCGGTGTAGGCGTTGTTGAGGATCCGGGGATCTTGAAGGTGCTCGGCGGCTGCCACGCAGCGCTGTCCGGCGTCCAGGGCTTCGTCTTGAAGATGCAGCCGTCCCAGGGCGAAGGCCAAGGTGCTCAAGGCTCGCGCGTTGCCCGCTATGTCCCCGATCCGTCGGGTGCGCTGTTCGATGATGCGGCATAACTCGGCCTGGTCGGACCACAGCATCTCCGCGAAGAGGTACTCAGAGGTCTGTAGGGCCAGCGCATGTGCCTCCGGCCCCGCGAGGGCGGTATCGGCCAGGGTGACGGCGGCGAGCAGGTTGGGGCGTTCATCACGGAACCAGCGTTTGGCGGCGTCCAGGTCGTCGAAGGCTGGTATCGCGCCGTAGGCCGGGATCTCGGGCAGCGCCCGTTGCAGTGCACGTGGCGTTCGGTATGGCAGGTGGTCGGCCGCTGCTGCCACCGCGTGGATATACCAGCGCAGGCATCGAGTGACGGCCGCTGTCTGTTCCTCCGGTGAGAGTTCCCGGACGGCGAGCTCAGCGGCGAAGCCCCGCAGCAGGTCGTGAAGGTGGTAGCGGCCGGGACCCGAGGTCTGGACCAAGTACGAGTCGACCAGGGTCTCCAATGTCTCCTGCGCCCGGTCCTCATCGATGCCGGCGAGCGCGGCGGCCGCCGCGGCGCTGATGCTCGGCCCGGTCACCAAACCGAGCAAGGCGAACAGATGAGAAGGCGAAGGCCGGGCGTCGGCGTCGGGCGGGAGCGCGGCGAGGCTGACCTCGAAGCTCGTCCGGACGGCCAGGTCGCCGATCCGCAGCTCGTCCAGCCGGCGGTTCTGGTCGGCGAGCCGGGTGGCCAGGGTCGCGACCGACCACGACGGCCGGGCCCGCAGTCGCGCGCCGGCGATGCGCAGCGCGAGCGGCAGACCGGCGCAGGCGTGCAGGATCTGGGCCGTGGCCGACGGTTCCGCGCGCAGCCGTTCGGCCCCGACGACCTCCTCCAGCATCGTCAGCGCGTCGAACTCCGCCAGCGGCTCCAAGTCGAGCCGGACGCCGCCGGGCAACTCGGCGAGGCGATTGCGGCTGGTGACCAGGACCGCGCAGCCGGCGGTCGCCGGGAGCAGCCGGGACAGGTGGGCGGTGTCCTTGGCGTTGTCGATGACGATCAGCATCCGCTTTCCGGCCAGCAGGCTGCGGAACCGGGCGGCGAGGGCGTCGGTTCCGGCCGGCTGCGCGTCGGCCGGTTGCGCGTCGGTCGGTGTGCCGAGTTCGCTGAGCCAGCCGCGCAGGACGTCGGCGGGGTCGCGCGGGGTGGCGCCCATGCCGTGCAGGTCGACGAACAACTGGCCGTCGGGAAACCGGCCGGCGAGCTGATGGGCGACGGCCACGGCCAGCGAAGTCTTGCCCACCCCGCCGCTCCCGGTCACCGCCGCGATCGCGGCCTGCCCGGGCCGGCCGGCGTCCTTGGTCAGGGCGCTGCGAAGGAAGCCGATCTGCTCGGCCCGCCCACTGAAGTCGCCGATGTCCGCGGGGAGTTGTGCCAGGCGGGCGGCCGGCGGCGGTGCAGGTGTCGGTGCCGGGTTCAGGTTCAGGTTCAGGTTCGGGTCCGGGTTCGAAAGAGCACGTCCGGCGTCCGGAACCCGGCCGTAGTGGCTCAGCAGGCCGCGGACTCGCTCAAGCTCGGCCAGCCAGTGGGAGACGTCCCCGCCGCAGGCCGTGACGAACGCCGCGGTGACCTCACGGCTGGGCAGGGTGTTTCCGGCCGCGGCCCGAGACAGGGTGGCGATCGAGAAGTGCGTCCGGGCGGCCAGGGTCTGGTAGGACGGCGATCCGGCGGCCGCGCGCACGCTTCGCAGTCCCGCCGCGAACGCTGAAAGCGGGCCGTCCGCCTCTCTGAGAGGTCTTTCCCTGCGTCCCATCGCGGCGGCATCCCTTGAGGCGTCAGTGAGTTGTTTCAAGATTTTTGCACGGCCGGGCCAACAATCTGACGCCTCCCTAGGCTCGGGGGCGTCCTCGAACCAGAACGGGAAGGGAAACCATGCGCACTCGACGCATTCTCGCCACCGCCGCGACCGGGCTCACCGCGGCCGCGATCACCATCGGCGTTCCGGCCGCCGCGTCCGCGTCCAGCGGCGGCGGCTGCACCACCCGTAACGGCGTCGCGGCCTGCATCAGTGCCGACGGAACGGGCGTGAAGCCCGACGCGTACCTCAACTCCCTGCCCGGCGGGTGCTCGTCGGTCCTCATGTACGTGATGAACGACAACACCGGAGACCTGGTCTGGCAGACCAACCTGCCCTGTAAGACCGGTCACTATGGCCCCTGGCATCTGACCGGCTCCAACGGGACCGGCTACACCACCTACATCGAATACACCTCCAAGACGAGTGGCCAGTCGGAGGAAGTCGTCTCTCCGAACGAGCGGTTCAGCAACTAGCCTCGTCCTGAAGCGGATCAGCTGCCTCACCCGCCGACGGTCTTACCCGCCGACGGTCTTGGCCCACTCCTCGACGGTGCGGACGTCGGCCTGCCGCGGGAACACCTTCTCGGTGAGCACCCGGTGCACCTCCGGGTCGCCGTCCAGGCAGCCGTCGGCCAGGACGGTGAGGCCGAAGTCCAGGTCGGCGGCCTGGCGCAGGGTGGACAGCACGACGCCGCTGGTGGCGATGCCGGTGAGCACCAGGTGCCGGACGTCGCCGGCCCGGAGCACGAGGTCGAGGTCGCTGCCGGTGAACGCGCTCACCCGCTTCTTGGTGACGATGACGTCGCCGGGCAGCGGGGCGACGTCCGGGTGGATCTGGGCACTGACATCGCCCTCGGCGAACCCGCCGCGCTGCGCCAGCGCGCCGAAGGTCTTGTTGTGACGGCTGATCTCCGGATGTCCGGGGCGGAACCCGACCACCACGTAGACGACGGGGATGCCGGCCGACCGGGCGGCGTCGATCGCGCGCCGCAGGCGCGGCAGGTAGTCGGCGTCCGGGTGGCGGTCCATGATGGCCTGCTGCACGTCCATCACGAGCAGGGCGGTCTCCGGCATGTTTTGCTCATCCTTCTTTCGTCGGGACGACCGGCTGTTCCGGTCCGGCCTGGTGGTGGCGGCCGCGGAGCACCGAGGCGAGTGCCCCGATCAGTGACATCGCCGCGGCCGCGCTGAAGACGGTGACCAGTCCGTGGTGGAAGGGCCCGGAGACCAGTTCGGGGAAGAACCGGTTGCCGGTCAGGGTCTGGACGCTGTGTGCCGGCAGGGTGTGCAGGACACCGCTGGGCGCGAGGAGCTGGGCGATCGGGTTCTTGCCGAGGAACGTGGCGAACAGCGTGCTCACCGGTGGCAGCCCCGCGACCTGGTGGGCTGTGTCCGCCGGCACGCCTTGGGCTTGAAGGCCGGTGCTCAGGGTGCGCGGCAGCGAGCTGGCCAGACCCGCGATCATCAGGGAGAAGAACAGGCCGATCGACAACGCGGTGCCGGAGTTCTGGAACGTCGCGCGCATCCCGGAGGCGACGCCGCGCTGATCCGGCGGCACGCTGCCCATGATCGCCGAGGTGTTCGGGGCCGAGAACATCCCCTGGCCGATTCCGCTGAGCAGAAGCAGGGCCGCGAACGCCGGGTACGGGAAGTCCACCGGCAACAGCAGCAGGCCGACGAACGCGGCGGCGACCAATATCAGGCCGGTGGTGGAGAACAGCCGCGCGCCGAACCGGTCCGACAGGTACCCGGACAGTGGTCCGGCGATGAGGAATCCGACGGTCAGCGGGAGCATGAAGATGCCGGCCCACAGCGGGGTGCGTTCGAAGTCGTAGCCGTGCAGCGGCAGCCAGATGCCTTGCAGCCAGATGATCAGCATGAACTGAAGCCCGCCGCGGGCGATCGCGATGAGCAGCGCCGCCAGGTTCCCGGCGGCGAACGCGCGGATGCGGAACAGCCCGATGTTGAACATCGGCTCGGCGATGCGCGTCTCGGCGACGCAGAACACGACCAGCAGCAGCACCCCGCCGATCAGACCGCCCAGGACCCAGGGATTCGTCCAGCCCGTCGAGTGGCCGCCGTAGGGCTGGATGCCGTACGTGATGGCGGCGAGCAGCGAACCGGCTCCGGCGGTGAAGGTGATGTTGCCGACCCAGTCGATGCGGCCGGGCTTGCGGGTGCCGACCTCCCGCAGGCTGCGGTAGGACCAGATGGTCCCGATCACGCCGATCGGCACGCTGACCCAGAAGACCGCGCGCCAGTCGATGGCCGCGAGCAGACCGCCGGCCAGCAGGCCCAGGAACATCCCGGCCAGCGCGGTGATCTGGTTGACGCCCAGGGCCATACCGCGCTGTCGGGCCGGGAAGGCGTCGGTGAGGATCGCCGCCGAGTTCGCCGTCAGCATCGACCCGCCGACGGCCTGCACGACGCGGAACCCGATCAGCCACAGCGCGCCGCTGCCGCCCTTCAGCGGGTCGACCGACAAGGCCAGCGAGGCGCAGGCGAAGATCGCGAACCCCATGTTGTACATCCGGACCCGGCCGAACATGTCGCCGAGGCGGCCCAGGGCGACCACGAGGACCGCGGAGACCAGCAGGTAGCCCAGGATCATCCAGAGCAGGTAGCCGATGTTGCCGGGCGCGAGCGGATCCAGGTGGATGCCGCGGAAGATCGCCGGCAGCGAGATGATGACGATCGAGCCGTCCACGGCGGAGATCAGCACGCCCAGCGTCGTGTTGGACAGCACGACCCACTTGTAGCGGTCGTCCTCGGCGCCGACACCCGCGTCGCGGACACCCTTGTCGCGGCCGTCCGCGGCGCGGACGCCGGAGCGGTCCTTCGGCGCGGATCTCACAGCCGCTCCGCGAGCCGGTCCAGCAGCGGCAGCACGGCGAGCATCGTGTGTCGTTCGGCCGGCGTGAACTCCGTGTCGAGGGCCGCCGCTATTCGCTGTACCGATTCCGACCGGCGGTCCGCGAGCAGAGCCCGGCCCGCGTCCGTCACGGCGATGACCACCCGGCGGCCGTCGCCGGCGTGCTGCCGACGGCTCACCAAGCCCCGCTGCTCCAGGTTCGCCAAGGTCGCCGCCATGGCCTGCGGGCGTACCCGCTCGGACTCGGCGAGCGAGCCGGGGGAGTCCGGGCCCTCCCGATCCAGCCGGGACAGGACGGACAACTCGGAGAGCGCCACGTTCCCCACGGCGTGGGCCTGCCGCACACTGCGCGCGATACGGCCCACGACCAGCTGTAACTCCGCTGCCAGCTCTTCCACGCCGGTCGCGCGTCGAGTGATCTCGTCCACAAGTAGTTACTTTAGTTTAATTAAGTCGATGTAACTACCCGTGTGACTGACAGTTGCCGCCTTGACAACGCCCACCTGGTAGGCCTACCAGGCCTGACGAGCCGGGCACCGCGCGCCGCGAGGACCGGTCCTGGGGCTTTCGCTACACCCTGATCATCCGCTCTGTTAAGGTCCCACCCGGGCCAGGCGACGGGGCGAGCGGATAGCAGGGGGAGTCGGGATGAAGCCTTTGCAGGATTCTGATCCCCGGAGCATCGGCCCCTACCAATCCCTCGGTGTGTTGGGCGCGGGCGGCATGGGGCGCGTCTATCTCGGTGTCGACGAGGACGGCCATCAGGCGGCTGTGAAGGTGGTCTACGCCGACCTCGTCCGGGACGAGGACTTCCGCAAGCGCTTCACGCGCGAGGCGTCCGCGACCGCCGCGGTGAGCGGGCGGTTCATCGCCCGGATCGTCGCCGCAGACTTGGAAGCCACGCCGCCGTGGCTGGCCACGGAGTACATCGACGGCCCGTCGCTGCACGATGTGGTGGCCAAGCAGGGCGGCGCGCTGCCGCCGAGCCGGGCGCAGGAGATCGCCGCGAGTCTGGCCGAGGCGCTGGACACCATCCATGCGGCCGGGGTGGTGCACCGCGACGTCAAGCCGGCCAACGTCCTGCTCGGCCCGGACGGGGCCTACCTCATCGACTTCGGCATCGCCCGCGAGGCCGCCGCCAGCACCATCACCCGCACCGGGACGGTCGTCGGCACGCCGCCGTTCATGGCGCCGGAGCAGATCCGCGGACATCGGACCCTGGGGCCGCCGGCGGACATCTTCGCGCTCGGCGGCGTGCTCGCCTTCGCCAGCACCGGGCGGCATCCGTTCGGCGAGGGCGACAACACCTCGCTGGCGTACCGGATCGTGCACGAGGCGCCGGACCTCGACGGGGTCGAGGACGAGATCGTCAAGGCTCTGATATTGGCGTGTCTGGCCAAGAAGCCCGAGGACCGGCCGACGGCCGGCCAGGTCCAGGCGCGGCTCAGCGCGGTGGCGACGCGGATGCTCGGGGCGCCGGCGGAACACGGGGCCGCCTCGGAGGCCACGGTGGCGATCGACGGCGCCGAACCGCTGCCCCCCGCCGAGACCCCGACCGAATCCTTGCCTCCGACCGAATCCCTGCCTCCGACTGGACAACGTCGCCGACGCTGGACCATGGTCGCCCTGGCGACGGCCGCGGTCCTGGTCGTCAGTGCCGGAATACTCGGGGCGGGTCTGGGCGGCAGCAAAGGGCCGAGCGATTCCGGCAAGGCGGCGCTCGGCGGCGGCAAGTACCCCGGTGCGGCGACAGATTCATCTTCTTCGTCCAGTTCGCCGGCGCCCGGTGCCACGAGTCCCGACCCGCCGGTCGGCACGCCGGGATCCCATTCGGCCGCCCTGCCGTCGACGACCGGCACCACGACCGTCTCGCAGACCTCCACCACCTCACAGTCGGTGCCGAACCCCACGACGACGAGCTCTTCGGCCCGGAAGCCACCGTCTTCCCCGCCGACCAGCAAATCCGTTCCCCCGCCGCCGGCCAGCAGCCAGCCCCACGGAAGCGCACCCCAGCCACCGACCGGCGCGACCGCCACGGCCGGGACGTTGAGCAACTTCAGCGGCTTCGTGGTGACCATCGCCTGGCAGCCGGTGAGCGGTGCGACCAGCTACGACATCCACTACACGAACAACGGCACGTCGACCGGCGGCACGACCACGGACACCATCTACCACGCCGCCGACAACAGCTACCCGGTGACCGGTTGGCAGGCCTACCCGACGGGATATTGCTACTCCGTCCGCGCGGTGAACGCGTACGGGGTCTCGGCTTGGGACTCGGGCAGTCCGAACTGCGACTGAAAAGGCCTGTGGCGGAAAGGAAGACTCTCGATGGCACGTGATCACGACCAGTGGCAAGCGCTCACTTACGAGGCGGGATACGCACTCGTCGACGCGGCTCCGGAGGGCTGGCGGCAGATCGAGCTGTTCAGCCGGGTCACCGCCGAGTCGCAGGACTTCACGCTCACCGTGCTGATGGCCGACGGCGGGCGGGCCGCGGTCGAGATCCCGGCCGCGGCGACCCAAGCGGTGCTCGGCATCCGTGACGCCTACTACGTCGAGGGCGAAGGCACCTGGTTCTCGATGCGGTTCCTGATAGACGCGCCGAGCAAGCTGCACCTGTTGTACAACCTGGACTGGGACCCGGACTGGGAGCCGGGCGTGGACCCCTCCGCCTGGGTGCGCGACCTGGAGCGCTATCCGCGCGACGCGTTCCACCTTCCGCCGTGGCTGCGGGAGAAACTCGCCGAGGCCGGGGCCGAGGTCCCGCCGGCGCCGCCGGAAGTGGTGGAGCTGCCACTGGATCCCGAGGGCCAGAACCAGATCTGGATGGACCTTTCGAACCGCATTGTGCTGACCGTGCCGGCCGACTGGCAGCAGGTGCTCCTGACCTACCGCGTCGTCGGCGACCACGTCGAGCTGCCCGTGATGGTACGCCGAGCCACCGATGGCGGCTTGTACCTCTGGGAGCCGCCCGCGGAGGTCGCCGAGATGCTGGCGAAGCTGCGGGCCGGGATGTACCGGGAGGGCCGCGGCACCTGGTTTCAGGTCGGCGGGACGATCGATATGAGATCGCACACGGAGTTCGCCTATGTGTGGGATACCGAGCCGTCCTGGGACGGGGCCCCGCCGACCGCGGCGCTCGCGCGCGAGCTGGAATTGTTCCCTCGGACGGGCGTGAACCTGCCGGAGTGGATCGCCGAGCGCGTCGGCGCGGCGGCCGGGGCGACACTGGGTGCCGTGACCGACCCGAAGACGGCCGAGACCGAGGCGTTGCGCGCGGCCGAGGACGCCGCCGCGGAACTGGGCCTGGATCCCGCCCGCTACCGGATCGGCGAGGTCGCCGACGGGGCCTGGTGCCTGGTGTCCGAAGCGAACGGCTGGGCGGTGTTCCTCGCCGTGGGCGGGGAACGCTTCCAGGGCGCGGAGTTCGCGACCGTGCAGCACGCGGTGCGGTACTTCGTCGGGCACCTGTACCTGAACCGTTCCGCGTTCCGGGACGAGCTGGCGCCGGACGCCAAGCGGCGCACCGATGAGTGGCCGATCCAGCCGCTCGGCGGCGATGCGGGACTCCAGGTCTACAGCGGGAAGCGGATCCTCACCCTGCCGCCGGGCACCGAGATGGACCGCTACGGCGAACCGGCGGGCAACACGCTGTACGCCGTGGGCACCGAGTGGACGTACCGTTCGCAGCCGTCGAACGTCCGCGAACGCGAGTACCACGTGTACCGGCTGCGCCGCCCGGTGCGCGGGATCGTCGGCTCGCCGATCCCCTGGTACGACGAGGCGGGTGGCGGCACCGTGTATGTGCTGGAGCGCTCGGTGGCCGACCTGCTCGCCGACGGTTCGCTCGAACCCGTCGAACAGCCGACCGTTCGCCAGCCGACGGTCCACCCGCCCGCGCAGGGCTAGGGCTAGGACACCGCGAGCAACGCGAAGGTCGGCAACGCGAAGGTCGGCAACGCGAAGGTCAGCAATACGAAGGTCGGCAACGCGAAGGTCGGCAACACGAAGGTCGGCGACGCCACGGGACCAGTCCGGGAGTGCGACGCCGGTCGATCTTGACACGCAGGTAAGCGGTCTCCATAGTTCATACCTGTTTCATCCCGTGTCATTCTTGTCTCATCCTGTTGGTTTCTCATGGGTTGGGTACGCCGGCTCATGGGCGCCGCTGAAGGAGTCGACCGCATGAGATCCGCGCCGCGCAGAAAGCTGCATGTCCGTGTCCTGCGACTGTGCCACGTCGCCACCGCGGCGGTCGTCGGGCTGGCCGTGGCCTTCACACTGGCGGAGGCGCCCGCCGCCGGGGCCTTGCCCGCGGCGGCTGCGCGGGGCCAGGGGGCTGCTGCGGACTCATGGGTGCTGAGCAACACCTCCTATGCGCCGGGCGACTACACGCAGGAGCCGTTCGTGGGCAACGGCTATCTCTCCCAACGGGTGCCCGCCATCGGCGCCGGTTTCGAGGGCGACGGCGATCTCGGCACGGGCAACTGGCCGTTGGGCAATCCTCGTTCGACCACCGCTCTGGTCGCCGGGGTGTACGAGACGGACGCCGGCGACGCGACCGACTACATCTCCACGTTGCCGACCTGGTCGGACCTGTCCTTCAGCGTCGACGGCCACGTGCTGGACGCCCGGGTCCCGGCCAGCCAGATCAGCCGGTTCCGGCAGACGCTCGCGATGCAGTCGGGCACTGTCACCACCACGTTCGTGTGGACGCCCGCGCCGGGCCGGTCCGCGATCGTGACGTTCGAGGTGCTGGCCAACCGCGACCGCATGCATCTGGGCCAGGTTCGGGCGAGCATCACG
This sequence comes from Catenulispora pinisilvae, assembly GCF_015356865.1. Lineage (GTDB taxonomy): Bacteria > Actinomycetota > Actinomycetes > Streptomycetales > Catenulisporaceae > Catenulispora > Catenulispora pinisilvae. The sequence goes on along the minus strand of NZ_JAAFZA010000061.1, from coordinate 29,104 downwards.
CCGATGTGGAGCGGGAGCCTTTCGGTCGTCTCCCTGCTCAACGGCGCCGGTGCGCAGCGGATCACGCCGACGGTGCGCGCGGTGGACACCTCGGCCGACACCTCGACCGTCCAGCTGACCACGCCGGGGCGCGCCACCGCCGTCGCGGAGACCGCCCGGCTGGTGGCCGGCCCGGGAGTGAAGGTGTCTCAGCGCACTGCCGTACTGCCGGCTGACGACGCCGCCACGGCGGGGGAGCAGTGGGCGGTGCCGGTGCGGGCCGGTTCGAGCTACGTGTTCACCAAGTACGTCGGCATCTCGACGTCCAACGATCCCGGCGACCCGCTGAGCGTGGCGCGCGACACGGTCGCCCAGGCCGTCGCGACCGGCTGGCAGGGACTGCTCGCCGCCCACACGGCGCAGTGGGCCGCGCTGTGGAAGCGGCACGTGACGGTCGACGGCCAGCCCTCGGTGCAGGCGGCGGTGAACAGTTCCTACTACCTGCTGTACTCAAGCCTGCGGGCCGGCGTGAGCTACAGCATCCCGCCCGCCGGGCTCTCCAGCGACAACTACGGCGGTGAGATCTTCTGGGACGCCGACACGTGGATGTTCCCCTCCCTGCTCGCGCTGCATCCGGAGCTGGCGAAGTCCATCGTGATGTTCCGCCACGACACCATCGCCTCCGCCGAGGCCAACGCCCGATCGGCCGGCTACCAGGGCGGCTCGTGGGCCTGGGACAACGGTCCCAGCGGAACGTGCGGCGGCCTGGCGCCGTGCAGCGGCTATGAGGACCACCTCCAGTCGGACATCTCCCTTGCCCAGTGGCAGTACTACCAAGCCACCGGCGACAAAGCCTGGCTCGGCAGCGATGGCTTCCCGGTCATCAAGGACGTCGCCGAGTTCTGGACCAGCCGCGTGAAGAAGGGCTCTGACGGCAAGTACCACATCGACGGCGTCACCGGTCCCGACGAGTACACCGCCGGCGTCAACGACGAATCGGCGACGAACGCCGGGGCGATCGTCGCGCTGCGCGACGCCGTGGCCGCGGCGCAGGCGCTGGGTGTGGCCCCGGACCCGGCGTGGTCGGCCATCGCCGCGAACGTCTACGTCGCGACCGACGCCGACGGCACCCACCCCGAGTACCCCGGATACACCAGCCAGACGGTCAAGCAGGCGGACACCGTGCTGATGACCTATCCGTTCGGCTACGTCACCGACACCAAGACCGCCGCGGCCGACCTCGACCGGTACATGCCCGTCACCGACCCGGGCGGCCCGGCGATGACCGCGTCGGCGGAGGCGGTGATCGCGGCCCAGGTCCAGCAGCCGGGCTGCCTGGACTACACGCTGTTCCAGGACTCCTATCTGCCGTTCCTGCGCGGCGGGTTCGACCAGTTCAACGAGACCCAGTACCTGACGCCGTCCGGCGGCCAGAGCAACCCGGCGTTCGATTTCGCGACCGGGGCCGGCGGATTCCTCCAGACCCTCTCCTACGGATTCGCAGGACTGCGGTGGAACAGCGACGCGCTGTGGCTCGACCCGACCCTGCCGCCGCAGCTCTCCTCCGGGATCACCATCGCGGGACTGCAATACCAGGGCCGTAGCGTCGACGTGCGCATCAAGCCGGGACAGACACTCGTCACGCTCACCTCGGGCGCGCCGATCACCCTCGACTCGCCCGCCGGCCCGCGGACTCTGGCACCGGGCCGACCGGTCGCCCTGGCGACCGCCCGACCGGACCTGAGCCCGACGGACGACGCCGCCCGGTGCCAGGCCGCTTCGGCGTCGTCGTCGCAGACCATTGACCAGCCGGCCGCGGCGGTCGACGGCAACAGCGTCACCACCTGGGCTGCGGCCGATACCGACTCCTCCTACACGGTGACGCTGGCCCACCCGGTCAAGACGGGCCACGCCCACGTTCTCTGGGGGCCGACGAGGCCGGCCGCCTATGCGGTTCGCGTGCAATCGCCTTCCGGGAGCTGGCAGCAGGTCGCCACCGGGTCCGTACCGGCGGCCGGAGATCTCGACCCCACTTGGTCCCCGGTGCCCGCCCGCGCCATCGAGCTCACCTTCGCCGGAGGCAGCCCGGCCAGCATCGCCGAACTGAACGTGCCGAACGCGGCGGCCCCCGACTTGGTGACCGCGCTCAGTACACCGGAGGCAATGGCGCCCGGCTCGTCGGCCGAGATCACGCAGACGGTGAAGTCGGTGGGGGGAGCGGACGCCACGAACGTGAGTACCGCGTTCTCGCTGCCGACCGACTGGACGGTCACCCCCGAATCGGTCGCGACGACCGTCCCCAAGGGCGCGACCGTCGTCGACAAGTGGACGGTGAGCGCGCCGGCCGGCCAAGCCCCGGCCCGGGTCCCGGTCACCGCGACGACCACCTGGCAGGGGACGAACGCCGTCGACGCGGCCACGTCCACCACCGCCGTGTACGTGGCGGCGCCCGTGCCGGCCGGCACCGCGGCCCAAGCCGAGAGCTCGATACTGAGCGGCGGCGCGTCCGTCGCGAACGACCACACCGGCTACACCGGCACCGGCTTCGTCGGCGGCCTCTACACCGGCGCGGCGATCACGGCCGTCGTCTCCGTGCCGAGCGCCGGCCAGCACCAGGTCACCGTCCGGTACGCCAATTGGACCGGCGGCCAGAGCCCGCCCTACCTCACCACCACCCGGACGATCAGCCTGGCCGCCGGGGGATCGACCCAGCAGTTCTCGCTCCCCGTGACCGGCGGTTGGGACACGTGGTCGACGGTCACCGCCGACGTCAGCCTCCCGGCGGGCGACGACGTGATCCAGCTCCTCGTCGGTCCGAACGACTCCGGGAGCGTTAACGTCGACAGCGTGCTTGTCGGGTGAGGAAACTGAGTCCCCATCACCATGGGCTCCAGTAATCGACGGCGATGACTTCCGCTGTGTTCAGTGGCGCACGAGGTGGCCGGCGCTGATGACGGCGCGGTGGTGGCGCAGGCCGGTCAGGTGGGCGATGTCGGTGAGTGGATCGGCGTCGAGGAGGATCGCGTCGGCGTCCGCGCCGACGGTGATGGTTCCCATGCTGCCGCGCTTGCCGATCTTCTCCGCCGCTCGGCTGGTGGCGGTGGCGATGATCTCGGTGCTGGGCAGTCCGGCCTTGGCGAACAGTTGCAGCTCGCGCAGGAGCCCGTGGGCGGGGGTGGGCAGGACTGGCGCGATGTCGCTACCGGCGACCAGTTTGACGCCGGCCTCATGGAACAGGTGCAGGGAGCGCATCGCGTAGTCGAACCGGATCTTCATCTTGTCGGCCGGGTGGTGCGGGAACGGCTTGCCGTAGCCGGGGCGCGCGGTGATCTCCGCTACGCCGTCGGGCTGGAGAATGCCGTCCGCGATGAGCTCGTCCAGGTACGCGGGGTCGCCACCGCGGCCCAACTGTTCCCACGTGACAATCGTCGGGCAATAGTGGGTCCCCGCCTCGGCCAGGATCCCGGCGAGTTGCTCGGCCTCGCCCAGATCGGCCGGATCCCACGGGATGGGGGAGTGCTCGATGCAATCGGCGCCGGCCTGCACCGCCTCCCGGAGGTCCGCGCCGGTCGCGATGTGGACGAGCACTTTCTTACCCGCGTTGTGGGTGGCCTCGATGATCGCGTCGAGCGCGGCCCGGGGGAGCCGCCGGCCGGCGCCCCCGGTGGCGCCGTCGAACATGCACTTGACGTAGTCGACCTGGCCGAGCAGTTCCTGAACGTGCCGCCGCGCGGTGTCGGCATCGTCGATCTGGAACAGCCCTCCGTTCTCCAGGCCCGCCACTTTCACGAACTCGGGCCGACCGCCCCGGCTGTCGTGGCTGTCGTGGCTGTCCCGGCTGTTCGCGGGCCAGCCGTTCACCCCGGTGAAGCCCGCCCGAGCACAGAACACCGCGGGCGCTGTGCCGTTGGCCCGGCCGGTCTCGCGCTCACTGCGCGGCAGCAGGTAGAGGCCACCGAGATCGCATACCGATGTGATGCCCGCCTGGAGGTACTCCGCCAGCGTCTTGCGCATGTAGGCCGGTATCTCGGCCACCGGCATGCCCATCTCGGTCAGGTGGGTGTGGGCTTCCCAGAGGCCGGGCAGCAGGTAGCCGCCGCGGCCGTCGAGGACCGGCTCGTCGTCCCAACCGCCGGACGCCGCCGAGGAACTGGTGCCGCTGCCGGTGCCGGTGGGACGGATGTCGGCGAACCGTCCCGCGTCGATGAGGACGTCCATCCCGGACCGTGGGGTCTCGCCGGTGCCGTCGATGACGGTCACGTTCTTGATGATCATCAGCCCAGCCGCTCAAGCAGGTCGCGCAGCACGTGGACCTCGTCGTCCGTGAAGCTGGACAATGCCGTTCGCATGCTCTGCGCCACTAGGCGGTCGCACTGTCTCAATATCTCGACTCCCTTCAACGTGGCCTGATGCAGGATGGCCTTGCCTCGGACGTTGCGCCGCTCGACCAGCCCCCGCTGTTCCAAGCGGGTGACGACCGACCCGGCGGCCTGGTCGGACTGGCCGGTCAGCAGCGCGAGCGCGTGCGTGGAGGAGTCGGGGTGCGTGGCCGCCGCGTTGAGCATGCCCCACTGCGGCAGGGTCATCTCGAACTTGGCCAGCGCCGCCTCGCAGGCGGTCTGCTTGCGCAACTGGGCGCGCCGCAACAGCACCGCGATCTCGATCATCTCGTCGTCGTCCACGCCATTGAGCCTACCCAATGTCCACCAACCCGTATACCCTAACTAGTATATACGAGCCAATGGATAGGAGTCGATCATGGACGAGAGCTTCGTCATCAGCGGGGCGCAGGTCTTCGACGGAGAGAAGAGCCGCGGTCGAGTGGACGTGCGGGTCGTGCGCGGGGTGATCGCGGCGGTCGGCGGGCCGCGCCACCCGGACGACCAGGTGATCGACGGCGTGGGGGCGACGCTGCTGCCCGGCCTGATCGACGCGCACACCCACACCGATGAGGCGTCGTTGCGCCAGGCCCTGACTTTCGGGGTCACCACCGAGCTCGACCTGCTCTCGATGGCCGAGCAGATGGGTCCGCTGCGTCGCACGGTGGCCCGGTCCTTCGACCTGGCCGACGTGCGCAGTGCCTCGGTCGGGCTCACCCCGGCCGACGGGCATCCGCACCAGCTGCGCAAGGGGCAGGGCGACCCGGCCTGGCCGACCGCCGGGTCCGTCCAGGAGGTCCCCGGGTTCGTGGCGGACCGCATCGCAGAAGGCGCCGACTACCTGAAGGTCCTGATCGAGGACGGCCAGCTCCTGGGCGGCCCCGTGCCGGTCCTGGCGCAGGATGTGCTGGAAGCGGCGGTTCGGGAGGCGCACGCGAACGGGTTGAAAGTCCTGGCCCACGCCCTCACGATCGAGGCGACGGAACGCGCCGTCGACGCCGGCGTGGACGCGCTCACCCACCTGTTCGTGGACGCGCCGCACACCCCGCGGATCGTTTCGCGGATCGCCGAGGCCGGCGTCTTCGTCATCCCGACGCTGAGCACGCTCGCGTCGATCACGGGGCAGGGCACCGGAGCGGAGTTGGCCGCGGACTCCCGCGTGCGGCCCAAGGTCCCCCCGGTGTGGCTCGAAAGCCTGGCCGAGACCTGGCACACGGCGCCGGAACCGAACTTCGCCTTCGCGCTGGCGACCGTCGCGGCGCTGCGCACCGCGGGGGTCGACGTGCTGGCCGGTACGGACGCGGCGCATCTCGGCGCCCCCGGCACGGCGCACGGTGCCAGCTTGCACAGCGAACTCGGCCTGCTCGTGCGCGCCGGGTTCACGCCCGTGCAGGCGCTCAACGCCGCCACGGCGCTGGTCGCGCGGCGGTTCGAGTTGGCCGACCGCGGCCGCGTCGAGCCCGGACTGCGTGCCGACCTGGTACTCGTCGACGGCGATCCGACCGAGAAGATCGACGACACGCTCTCGGTGCGTGCCGTCTGGCGCCAGGGCGTCCGCCTCGCCGTCGACCCGGTCGCCGCGACCGCCTGATCCGGCCAGATATCGAGACATCCAGACATAACGGCACAGCAGCACAGCAGCACAGCGAAACGGAGCGACGAGATGAACGAGCCCGGACTGATCGACGTCCACGCCCACTTCACCACCGAGGACTACATCAGCATCGCGAAGGAGAACGGGAGTCGGGAGCCGGACGGGATGCCGGAGGCCTACTGGCCCCGGTGGGATGTGCGGACCCACCTGAAGCTGATGGACGAGGCGGGCATCGCCATGTCAGTGCTCTCCATATCCTCCCCCGGCGCGCACTTCGGCGACGACGCGGCGGCCAGGGCGCTGGCCCGCGAGGTCAACGAGGTCGGTGCCCGGATCAAGCGGGAGCATCCCGGCCGCTTCGGCCAGTTCGCATCCCTGCCGCTGCCGGACATAGACGGCGCGCTGGCGGAGATCCCGCACGCCTTCGACGAACTGCACGCCGACGGCGTCGTCCTGATGACCAACAGCGCCGGCCGCTACCTCGGCGACGAGCGGCTGCGCCCGGTGCTCGCCGAGCTCGACCGCCGAGGCGCCGTCGCCTTTCTGCACCCCACCAGCTGCGCCGGCCACGAGTCGCTCGCCCTCGGGTATCCGCGCCCGATGATCGAGTTCTTGTTCGACACCGCCCGGACCGTCGTCGACCTCATCCTCACCGGCACCGCGCAACGCTACCCCGGTATCCGGTTCATCGTGCCGCACGCGGGCGGAGTGCTGCCGCTGCTCGCCGACCGCCTCGAACTGTTCCGCTCCATCAGCGGCGACACCGACGGTCCCACGGTCGGCGAGGCGCTCGCAGGCCTCTACTACGACCTCGCCGGCACCCCCACCGACCGGCAGATGAAGGCGCTGACCAGCATCGCCACCCCGGACCACCTGCTCTACGGCAGCGACTACGCCTGGACCCGTTACGACCAGGCGCTGCGCGCGACAGCGGCACTCGACGGCGTCCAGGCGCCGGCCGGGCAGTCCTGGCGGCACCTCACCACCCAGAACGCGCGCAGCCTCCTCGGGCTGCGCGAGTAGGCACTCGGCCCGGGCCGGGCACCGGCGTGCGCGCAGGGGGCTCAGTTCGAGATGACCTGGACGACGAGCTCGAACGGGCCGCCCTGCGACGGGTCCTGCAAGCCCACGTACTTGGGAAGCAGGCTGCGGTCCTCAACCATGTTGCGGAACAGGAAGTTGCCGGAACCCGGATCCTGGATCGTGTAGTAGCCGCTGGTGAGCTGGCCCGGGTCCTTGATCGCGGCGGCGTCGTCGCCGTCCTCGTCGGAGAACCCGACGAAGTTCCAGGAGATGACCGGGAGCCCGGAGCCCGCGGGTGCGACGATCGCAGGCGACGGCCGCGACAGCCCGGAGCCGCCGGTGGTGCTGGCGTCGCTGAGGACCAGGCCGCTTGCCTGGTCGGTCAGGACGAGCGAGCCGTCCGGGCCCGCCGCGACCACCCACGTGGCGGCGCCGGGGTTGCCGGGCAGCAGGGTCGCGTAGACCTGCTGGTTGATGATGCAGACAGACGCGCCGTGGATCTGGATTTGGACGAGCGTGTCGGACACGGGGAGTCCTCCGGGGCAGCGAGTGCGGGACGCACGATTCAGAGCTCTGACATAAGCGATCGTTGCCGGGCGAAGCCTGGCGCGTCAAGAGCGCAGCGTGTTCGTCTCATCGCTCTGGGTCGCAGTCGCAGTCAATCCGCTTGAGGGGCTTGGGCCAAGGTCACGAGGCCGTCGCACATCTCAATGGTCGCCTGAACGAGCTCATCCAGGGTGTCGCGATCGTCTTTGAGCCTGCCGTCGAGCCAGGCCAATTCGCTCACAGGGCCTCGTCCTTGACGCGCTTCAGCGAGCTCCATGAGGTGGTTCCTCCGTTCCTCCACCAACTTCCGCTTCTCATTCACGGTTCTGGCGACGTCGACTATTGCGAATCCTCCTCCGATCACCGGTGTGCGTGCGAGTACTTTCGGGAGGATCAGCGGCCCGTATTGCCCGATGGCGGTCGTGATCGCGCCATAGAGGAACTGGGTGGCGCCGGCCCGCAGGACGATACCCCCGGCATCGTCCACCGCTTTGAAATAGTCAGTCGCCTCCAGGTAGGTCACCAGGTACGCGTTTCGACTGTCCATGTATCCAGCAATCGCCTGGAACGTTGCCGCGACTTGAACTCCGGCAAGGAACCCGCACTGCGCCATCGTGTCAAGAAAGTCTTCGGCCCTGGCGAGATCCTCCTTGTTCTTATTGAGCTTGTCGAGTGCGCCAGAGATTTCTTCTGTCGGGATCGCGTCTAGGGCGTTCGCGTCTCCGCTTTCCAATGCCTCGCGAAGCCGGTCGTATGTGGCAAGGACGCTTGCTGCGTCTGGTACCCCCGTGCGTAGGACGGGCAGCTCCTGTATTTGCCTTATCGTCCGAACCATCAACTCCGTGAGTGCGGCCTTCATGGTCGCCGAAACGGCGGCGAGTAAGGGGACGAACGTGGTCGCATGCGGCAACCAGCGTTCGATTTCGACCTCGACTCGCTGGGCCTGTGCGACGTGGACTGGCTCTTGGCCGTATTTCGGCAGGGCGATGAGCTGTAGGCGCTCCTGGGCTTTGCCCACGAGGAAGGGGCCGACTCTGTCGAATGCGGCGATCTTCCGTGTGCACGCGCGGTAGCCCCTGCGAACGAGGTAATCGGCCTCCCGTAGCGCTGCGGCGTTCTCTTCGTACGTCATCCGACTGCCGTCGGCCTTACCGGCCGGGCCTATCGCGTATTCGGCTGGAAAGGGGACTTCGCGCAAAGCGGTCACAGAAAACTCCTTCCGGTGTGGTCAGCTCACGGCGCGGTGGAAGTAGAAGGACTCGTTGTTGGCGGGCCCGGCCAGGGTGAGGAAGGCGGCGTTCAGCAGGACGCCGGTCAGCAGGACGCCGGTCAGCAGGACGCCGGTCAGCAGCGCGAGCAGTCCGCGCCGGCCACCAGTCCGCCCAGTGGCCTCGGCACTGTTCAGACGTGGGTGGTGCATACGTCTCACTATCACAGACTTCGTGCCCTGCGATGCTGTATCTGAGTACTGATTTATTCGGGCCGGGTGCGAAGCGCGCCCGCTGCGGTCTTCGGTCTCGTCATCGCGGACATCCGTCTCGCTCGGCCTCTTGCGCGTCAGTCCGGTTCGGCGGCAGTCCGGTTCCGCGGCAGTCCGGTTGCGCGTCAGTCAGCCAGCCAGTGCAGCTCGTGCGCCAGGGTTTTGGCGACGGCACGGATGCGGCGGTGTAGTGGCGACTGCTCGCGCGGGAGGACCAGGTGGATCGTCAGGCTGGGCGCGCCCCGCAGCGGTCGCCAGGTGAGACCGGCCGGCGGTGCCGTGGCCGCGGCTTCTCCGGCCGGGGCGAGGGTGACCCCGTCGTGCAGGTCGCGCTGAGACATGTCGAAAGAGACCGCGGGCGTGTGGAATCGAGGGTGCGGCCCGGTGTCTTGGAACAGTGCGGCCAGCTGATCGTGGATCACGGGGTTGGCCGCACGGTCCGGGAGCCGCAGCGGATACCCGGCCGCGTCGGCGATCTCGATCTCCGGGTGTTCGGCCAGCGGATGGTGCTGCGCCAGCTGGACCCCGATGCGCGCACGCCGCAGCAAGAACCGGCGCACGCCAGGGCCCGGCTGCTCACCGCGGGTGATCCCGGCGTCGATGCGGCCGTCGGCGACCGCGGGGGAGATCTCCGGTGTCGTCATCGGGACCGCGCTGACCGCGAGTCCGCTGTTGCCGCGGATCAGCCTGTCCACCAGGGCCGGTGCCGTCTCGGCCCCCGTGCTGAGGCTGTATCCGATGCGCAGCGTGCCCAGTTCACCGGCCGCCGCGCTCCGGGCGGTGTCCCATGCCCGGTCCAGCGCCGCCAGCGCGGGCGGCGCGGACTCCGCCAAAGCCGCGCCGGCCGTGGTCAATACGACGCTACGCGTGTCGCGGACCAGCAGGGCCGTACCGAGTTCCGCCTCCAACCGGCGCATCCGGGCGCTGAGTGCGGGCTGTGCGATACCGATCCGTGCGGCCGCGCGGGTGAAGTTCAACTCCCGCGCCAGCACCAGGAAGTACCGCAGGCTCACCGTATCCGGCGCCACGTGCCCTCCCCGCCGATTGATAACGATCCGTTCTGAGTCTATCGCGTACCGGTCTTTCCCCCGGCCTCGCATCAAGCCCTAACCTGCGCGTATGGCGATTCAACTGACCGCGGTACTGGACGGCCGTCATGCATAAGTTGCTGGTCCTGTATTCCAAGCCCGCCGACCCTGACCACTTCCGTGACTACTACGTGACCAACCACCTTCCACTGATCATGAATTGGCCCGGCCTGCTTGCGTGGCGGTACAGCTTCGATGTGGCGGCGATCCAGGGAGAAGCGCCGTTCGCGGTCTTCGAAGCGGAGTTCGCCGACGCCGCCGCCATGGCCGCGGCGCGGGCGACGCCGCAAGGCCGGCGGGTGACCGCCGATGTCGCCAACTACGCCACCGGGGGTGTGGTCGTCATCGACTATCCGGTGCATGCCCTGGTGAGTCATGCCGGGACGGTCGGGGTGGTCGGCGCGGTGGTGCTGATGTACCTCGGCCTGAACCTGGTCGCGGCGCTGCGGCCGGCGATCCGCGAGATCTGGTTCGGATTCCAGCCGCCGGCCGAGGGGCTTGAGAACCTGCTGGTGACGAAGCTGAAGGACGCCGTGTCCCTGCTCGGGCTCGGGGTCGCGCTGGCGGTGTCGGTCGGAGCCTCGACCCTCGCGACCTCCGTCATCGGCCACGTGTCGGGACCGCTCGGCCTGGTCGGGCAGCCGGTCGGCCGGCTGTTCCTGCGCGGTGCCGGGCTGGCGGTGGGCGTAGGCGCGGGCGTCGTGATGTTCGCCTACCTGTTGGTGGGCATGCCGCGCCTGGAGATGCCCCGGCGGGTGGCCCTTCAGGGTGCGCTGATCGGTGCCGTCGGATTCGAGGTGCTGAAGGCTCTGGTCGCGTCCTACATCTCCGGCGTCGCGAGCAAGAGCATGTACGGTGCGTTCGGCGTCCCCGCCGCGTTGTTGTTGTGGATATATCTGGTGGCCAGGCTGTTGTTGTTCTGCGCCGCCTGGACCGCGACCTGCGACCCTGACCGGCGGTCAGCGGTGAGCTTCAGACCCCCGGGGACGGAAGAGGCGCCCGAGCAAGCGACCTGATCGGAGCGGCCGAGAGCCGCCGTGTTCTCCGGGATCTGCGCAGGGTTCCCAAGATCCTCACGCTGTGCGACGATGCGCGGGAACGACCAGCCACAGGGAGCGCAATGGCCGGACACGCGAGCGGGGATCAGGGAGTTGGCGTTCCGCGCGCGGCCATCGGGCCGCCGCGCTTCATCGGCCGGGACGGCGAACTCGACGCGCTACGCAGTGCCCTGACATCCGGGACCGCCGTCGTGCTCATCGAGGGCGAGGCGGGCATCGGCAAGAGCCGGCTGCTCGCCGAGTTCCTCGACACGACGCAGATTCTCGAGACGATGCAGACCGGCACGACGCAGACCGGCACGACGCAGACCGGCGGGGCGTCGTCGCGCACACTGGTCGCGGTTTGTCCGCCGTTCCGGCGGCCGCACACCCTTGGCGCGTTGGTGGACGCAATCCGTCAGAGCACTGACAAGGTCGCCGGTCTGGGGCTGAGCCCGCTGGCCGGGGCGCTGCGGCCGTTGTTCCCCGAATGGGCCGCCGAGTTGCCCGCGGCGCCCGAGCCGGTTGAGGACGCGACGGCGGTGCGGCACCGGCTGTTCGGCGCGCTGTGCGAACTGCTGGACCGGACCGGCGTCGCGGTGCTGGCCGTGGAGGACGCGCACTGCGCGGATGAGGCCACCCTGGAGTTCCTGCTGTTCCTCTGTGCCCGCCGCACCCGGCGGATCAGCGTCATCGTGACGTACCGGCCGGAGGACCTGCCCGAGGACTCGGCGGTGCGTCGGCTGTCCTCATTGTCGGCGCCGAGCACCACGCGGCTGCGCGTCGCGCTCGGCCCCCTGGACGTGGCCGCGACCGCCGGCCTGGTCTCCTCCATGCTGGCCGGGGCGCAGGTGTCGCCGGAGTTCGCCCAGTTCCTGCATCAGCGTACTGACGGCGTCCCCCTCGCGGTCGAGGAATCGGTCCGGCTGATGGGCGATCGCGCGGACCTGGCCCGGCGCGACGGTGCGTGGGTGCGCCGGGAGATCGAGGACATCGACGTGCCCGCGACCATCCGGGACGCGGTCCTGGAGCGCTTCCACCGGACCTCGCCGGCGACGCGGACCCTGCTGGAAGCGGCGGCGGTGCTCACCGATCCCTCGGCCGTGGGGCTCATACTCGCGGTATCCGCCCTGGGCGAGGAGGACGCGCAGGCCGCGCTGGACGAGGCGGTCGGTACCAGGCTGCTGACCGAAGGCCGTCGCGATCTGCTGGCGTTCGGCCACGTGCTGGCGGGTCGCGCGGTATACGAGTCGATCCCCGCAGCGCGGCGGCGCACGATGCACCGCAGAGCCGGAATCGCGCTCCGTGACGTCTCACCGCCACCCCTCGCCCAGCTGGCGCGCCACTTCCGCGCCGCCGGGGACACGCAGGACTGGTCCACCTACGCCGAACAAGCCGCCGATCTGGCACTGGCCTCCGGCGACGACGCCACCGCGGCCGGGCTGCTGGGCGAGCTGATCACCGAGGTACGCCTGCCCGGCGCGACGGTCGTGCGGCTGGCCCGCAAAGTGCGCCTGACCGCGCCCGAGGACTCCGACCGGATCCGGGACCTGATCCGTTCACTGCGCGCGGTGCTGGCCGAGCAGCACCTCGACGACCGGGGCGAGGCCGAGGTCCGCGCCGAGCTCGGCAGACTGGAGCTCCTGGTCGAGAACATCGCCGCGGGCCGCAAGGAGCTTCAGCGGGCCGTCCCGCACCTGAGCCACGACCCCGTGGCCGCCGCGCAGGCGATGATCGTGCTGGGCTGGGCCATCGGCGAGCCCCTGCCGAACGAGACCTACCTCTACTGGCTGCGCCGGGCCGCGGAGATGATCGCGCTGCCCATGCCGGAGAAGGACCGCAACCGGCTGCGCGTCAACCGGGCGGTGGGCCTGCTGACCCTGGGGGAGCAGGAGGGCTGGGCCGAGGTGGAACGGATTCAGTGGGACGCCCCGCACACCGCCGAGCACCTCGGAATCGCGAACAACCACTACAACCTCGGCGTGATGGCCTTGCAATGGGGACACTACGACCTGGCGCGGCGCCACCTGGCCAGCGCGCGCGAACTCGCCGAACGCCACCCCTACCAGCGCCACCTCACCCTGGCGCTGGCCGCCGAGGCCGGCTTGGACTGGGCCACCGGCCGTTGGGACGGCCTGGCCGAGCGGCTGCACGGCATCGTCGAGGCCGCCGCCGGGGCGGCGACCAGCCACCTGGAGGTTCGGCTGACCAGCCATCTGCTGGCCGCCGCGCGCGGCGACCGGCTGACGGCCGAGCAGGGCTTGTCCGAGGTGCTGGCCGGGAGCGGGGAAGCGCCCGGTTGCGCCCTGGCCGCGGCGGCCGCCCTCGCGGCGATGGCGCTCGCGGACGGCGACGCCGACAGAGCCCTGATGCTGACTCAGGAACCGCTGGATCTGGTGACCGGCAACGGGATGTGGCTGTCCGCGGTGGATCTGGTTCCGGTCCGGATCGAGGCGTTGACCGCCGCCGGCGGCGCGCGCGACATCGAGGCGCGGCACCTGGTGCGCGGGTTCTCCGAGTGGCTTCACGGCCGGGACGTACCCGTGGCGAGGGCGGCCCTGACCTGGTGCCGGGCCCTGCTGGCGCAGTCCCGCAGTGAGCACGAACGCGCGGCGGCGCTGTGCGCGCGGGCTGCTCTGCTGTGGGACGCGCTGCCGCGTCCGTACGCCGCTTCGGCCGCACGCGAGCGCCAAGCCGCGTGCCTGTCGGCGGGCGATCGCCGGGAGTCCGCGCTGCCCTTGCTGGAACAGGTGCTCGCCGAATACCGGGAACTCGGCGCCGACGCCGACGTTGTCAGGGTCGCCGCTACCCTGCGTGCCCACGGCGTAGACGCAGCCCGGCCGCGGCCGGCTCGGCGCGGCTACGGCGACCGGCTCTCGCCCCGCGAGTTGGAGGTCGCCGGACTGGTGATCGGCGGCCGGACGAACCGGGACATCGGCGAGGTGCTGTACCTCTCGCCGCGCACGGTGGCCCGGCATCTGGACTCTGCCATGCGCAAGCTCGGCGTCTCCTCCCGGACCGCGCTCGCCGTGCGGCTGGTCGAGCTCGGCCTGGGACCCGCCTCGTAGCGGTCCCCGCGACCCCGCCCTACTCCGGCGCGCCCGACTTTGGGTCGGGCGCGCGGCGAGATTGGGTCATCTGACGCATCCTCCGGACCCCGCGGCGCATCGACGCTGGACGGATCAACGACGTGTCCTGAGAGGGGATCGCTTCATGGACCGGCACGACCCGAATCCTGTGCCCGCCGAGGAGACTCCGGCAGACGGCCCGGAGCCCGCTGAGCCGGAGCCCGCCGCCGAGGACGTGAGCACCGGTGATGCCACGGCGCCCGAGCCCGCGACCGAAGCGGAAGCCGTGCGCGGCCAGGGGACGGTGCGTGAACCCGACCACTATCGACCGCTCTGAGAGCCCATCGACTGCAAGGAGCTCGATCCATGCGCATACCTCGTCTCCTAAGATCCAAGCCCGTCCTGACCCCGGTGGCCATCGTGGCGGTGGCCACGCTGCTGGGAATGGGCCTGAACCAGCCGGCCCGTCCCGCGCCGAGCACCGTCCCGGTGGCGTCCGGAACCGCGCGCGTCCAGCTGACCGCGAGCACCAACGCCGGCTGTAACACGGCGCCGCGTAAGGGATACGCGCGTTGTATGTCCGTCGTGCAGACCCCTGACAACCACGTGGTGACCCCCGACGCCGCCGGGCCGCCGGTCGCCGCGCTCGGCCCCGCGGACATCCAGAGCGCCTACCGGCTTCCGGCCAGTCGCGGCGGCGGCCAGACGGTGGCGCTGGTCGACGCTTACGGTGACTCACACGCCGAAGCCGACTTGGCCGCCTATCGCGCGTATTACGGACTGCCCGCCTGCACCACCGCGAACGGCTGCTTCAAGAAGGTGGACCAGAGGGGCGGTTCGAACTACCCGGCCGACGACTCCGGCTGGGGCACCGAGACCACCCTGGACCTGGACGCGGTGTCCGCGGCCTGCCCCGCCTGCAACATCCTGCTGGTGCAGGCCGACGACCCCGGCATGACCAACCTCGGCGCCGCCGAGAACACCGCGGTGGCGCTCGGCGCGAAGTTCGTCTCGAACTCCTACGGCGCCGACGAGGACCCGAGCGAACTGGCCAACGACGCGTACTACGACCATCCCGGCGTGGTGATCGCGGCGTCGTCCGGCGACGTCGGCAACGTGGTGGAGTACCCGTCCGACATCGGCAACGTCGTCTCGGTCGGCGGCACCCAGCTGAGCAAGGACGCCTCGACCCCGCGCGGCTGGACCGAGACCGCATGGGGCTCCGGCGGCTCCGGATGCTCGACGATCTCCCCCCAGCCGGGCTTCCAGGCCGCGCTGAACACCGGCTGCTCGAAGCGGGCGACCGCGGACATCTCCGCCGACGCCTCCCCGGCCAGCGGCCTGGCGGTCTACGACACGCTGGGGCAGGGCGGCTGGCTCCAGGTCGGCGGCACCAGCCTGGCCTCGCCGCTGGTCACCGCGATGTACGCGCTGGCCGGTCCGCCGGCGGCGGGCACCTACCCGGTGACCTACCCGTACCACGACGCGAATCAGGCTGCTGACCTGTTCGACGTCACTCAGGGCACGAACGGATCGTGCGGCAACGTGCTGTGCACCGCCGGCCCGGGCTGGGACGGTCCCACGGGCCTGGGCACCCCGAACGGCGTGGGCGCCTTCACCCTCGGCCAGCAGGGCGACATCGTCGGACAGGTGACCGACGCCACCACCGGGGCCCCGGTCACCGACGCCGTGGTCACCGCCTCGCCCGGCGGGTACCTCACCCACGTCGACGCCACCGGGCACTACGACATCGGCGTCGGAGTCGGCGCCTACACCGTCACCGCGTCGTCGTACACGTACACGGCAGCGAGTAAGACCGCTGACGTCGCCGTCGGCGCCCACGCCGCCGTGGACTTCGGGCTCCAGGCCAAACCGCACGCGACCGTGACCGGCACGGTCGCGGACGGCTCGGGACACGGCTGGCCGCTGTTCGCCCGGATCACCATCGACGGCTACCCCGGCGGCCCGATCTACACCGACCCGTTCACCGGGCACTACAGCGTGACTCTCGCCGGCCAGTCCTCTTACAAGGTGCACGTCGTCCCGGTCTACCCGGGCGTCGTCGGCACCCCGGCCGACGGCTACGTCCAGCTGGACAGTGACCTGACGGTCGGCACCGGCGACAGCAGCAAGAACTACGCGCTGACGATCGATCAGACCTCCTGCGACGCACCGGGATACGGCCCGAACGGGCTGTCCGAGACCTTCGCCGGTGCCCATGACGCCACCCCGGTCGACGGCTGGACCACCTCCGGCTCCCCGTCCGGCTGGCGCTTCGACAACCCGGGCGACCGCTCGGCGGTGACCCCGCTCGAAGGCCGCTTCGCCGTGGCGGACACCGCGGCTGCGCGGGGACGGATCGACGCCACGCTCACCTCTCCGGCAGTGGACCTGACCGGCCAGAGCGCACCGCATCTCAGCTTCCTGTCGGGCTACTACGGCGCGGACGGGCAGAGCGCGCAGGTCGGACTGAGCACCGACGGCGGCCGCACCTGGACCAACGTCTGGCAGCGGACCACGGCCAACGGCGCGGGCACCATCGATCTGCCGATCCCGCAAGCCGCGGGCAAGAAGGACGTGCGGGTCCGGTTCCACTTCACCGGCAAGCCCGGCGGCTGGTGGTGGTCGGTCGGCGACGTGCTGGTCGGCACCCCCACCTGCACCGCGCGCCCCGGCGGCCTCGTCAGTGGCCTGATCACCGACCACGCGACCGGCAAGCCCGTCCAGGCGAGCATCGTCACGGACACCGCCGCGCCGGGGCGCTCCAGCATCGCCGGGCCGACCGACGAGGCGACCGTCTCCGGCTTCTACTCGCTGTTCCTCGACGCCGGCCGGCAGCGGCTGACCGCCGCCACCCCCGGCTACGCCACGACCACGGCCACCGTCGGCGTCTCCCCGAACGCGATCACCCGGCTGGACTGGGCACTGAACGCTGCGGGAGGCGCGCGATGACAAGACCACTGGAGAGCAAACTGATGAATTCACCACGGCGCCAGCCCGCCTGGAGGCGGCCGGGTTCGCGAGTGCTCATCGCCGCCATCGGCATCAGCCTGGTGGCCTTGCCCGGCGCGGCGGGTGCCGCGAGCGCGGACTCCGCGACTTCCATCGCCGCCGCGCCGGGGCTCGCCTCGCAAGCTCCGGCACCCGGCCCCGCACTTGTACCAGCCGGTGCCTCGGGTCTGTCGGAGAGCTCTTACACCGTCACATTGCCGACCGGCGACAAGGTGGCCCTTACGCGGGACACCAGCGGCGGGTATCAGGCCTCGGCCCTGCCCGGGACCACCTCCAGAATCACCTTCTCGGACCTGGGAAAGAGCGCCGCGCAGGCTGACGTGTCCGCCTATCCGGACTCTGCGATGGGCTACGTCCAGACACACTTGATGGACCGCCAGGCGTTCGACGTGACCTGGCTCGCCGCCCACGGCGACACCGGCGCGAACGCCCGGATTCCGCTGACCCTGCACTTCGGCGGCACCAGCAGCGCCGCGGCGCTGTCGACCGCCGCGGGCAAGCTGGCCGGCGCCAAGGTGCTGCACGCCGACGCCGGGACCGGAGACGTCGATCTGAGCGTCAACGCGGCCGACGCCGGCGCGTTCTGGACCGCGCTGACCGGCGGCACCGCAAACGTCGCGGCTGCGGCTGCGACCGCGCATGCGCGGCCGGCGTTCACCAGCGGCGTCACCGGAGCCTGGCTGACGGACCACAAGACATCGGCCTCGGCGGTGCCGACCGACGCCCCCGCCTCCACCGTCACCTGGACCATCACCAAGAAGAAGGGTGAGGCGGACTTCTGCGCGCCCTTCGCGTACCTCCAGGGAATCCAGGCCGCCACTTCCTGCCCCTACTACCCGACCTTGGTCGCCCTCACCGGCGCCGCCGCGGGCCAGGAGTTCATCCCGACCGCGTACACCTGCCTGGACACCAATCCGTGCACCACGTACTCGGTGACGTTCGACGCGCCCAGCGGCGTCTACCTCGCCGAGGACATGGGCGCCCAGTTCTACTCCCACGGCCTCCAGCAGATCGTGGACGAGGTCGCCCCGCAGATCGTGGTGTCCGGGGACACCGCCGTCAGCACCGATCTCGACGCCGCCGCCAAGTACTCGGTGGACGCACCCCGCTCCGCTGTCGATCTGACCCACTACATCAACACCACCCGGCCTGGCCCGGACGGTGTCTACTACGCCATAGAGATGCCGGATGACTCGGGCCAGGACAACATCTGGACCACCCCGACCTCGCCGGTCACCATCGGGAGCTTCCACCAGAGCACCTTCTGGCTGCGCGGCCAGGCCCCGTTGTCAGCCGCCGTCACCGGGCCGTCGAAGGTGACGCTGCACCCGTACTATCCGACCTACAGCAATCTGAACGCGGACGAGCCCTCCTTCCAGCGCTTCGCCGGGACCACCACGGCTCAAGTGGTGAACGTCGGGACCGGCACCGCCGCCGACTTCGCCAAGGTGGACGTGCACGGCCGACTTGTGCTGATGCGCCGCGCTTCCGGTTCGCTGTGGATCGACGCTCAGCAGATGACGGCGGCTCTCCAGGCCGGAGCGGCCGGGGTGCTGATCGATCCGCGCGACGACGATCCGGCGACGCTGCCGGTGGTCCCGGTCAAGCCCAGCTGGTGGTGGACCAAGACGGCGCCGGTGCAGATCCCGTTCGCCACGATCACGCCCGACGACGCCGCCGCCCTGACGGCGCTGCTCGGCAAGGGCCCGGCGACGGTGAGCATCACCGACCACGGCAACAGCCCCTACTTCTACAACCTGGCCTTCAACGAGGAGCGGCAGATACCGGCGACGCTTCACTTCTCCGTCGATGACAACCGGCTCGCCCAGCGGACCACCGCCTTCCACAGCACGAAGCCGGCCACGATGGAAGAGTTCGAGTCCATCGTCCACCCTGACGACTACTTCCAGCTGACTTTCCCTTCGGTGTTCGCCCCGGCGCCCTCGACGGTGCAGCAGTACTACGGACCTGTCGCCCCGGACCTGATCTGGATGCGCGGCGCCCGCCTGAGCACGGACAACTCGGTTCCGTTGGTCGTGGCGCACACGGTGTTCGACGCGCCCGGGAAGGGGAGCGAGGACTGGTTCGCGGCCCCCCGGTCGGTGGGAGCGCCGTCGACACCGGCGAACGTCGAGCAGACCGGCTTGCCGATCGGCAGGCTCGGCAGTCCCACCTGTGCCTTCTGCCGCCTCGGCGACACCTTCTACCCGCTGACCTACTTGGTCGACGGCGCGAACCCGGCACTGATCGACGGTCCGTACATCTTCGCCGCGTCGGCGACCCACTTCTACCAGAACGGAGTCGAACTGCCCGCGCAGCAGCCGAACGGGATACCCGTCTACCAGCTCTCCGACCAGCCGGCCACCGACCGTCTCACCGTCGATGAGAGCAACCTGCACAGCGACTGGACCTTCTCGTCGCGGCGTCCTCAGGCCGACGGACTGCCCCAGCCGTTCGGCTGCGTCGGCGTTCTGCTCGGCCAGAGCGATCCGTGCGGCGCCGACCCGCTGATCCAGCTGCGCTACAACGCCTTCACCGACGCCGGCGACGCGGTGACCGCCGACGCCCGGCACCGGATCGAGATCACGCCGTACTCCATGGTCGACCCGTCCAAGCCCACCGCCGTCACCAGCATGAAGGTCTGGACCTCGGTGGACGGCGGCGGTACCTGGACCGAGCGTGCCGTGTCTCGCTCGTCCACCGGCGCCTTCGACGTCGACTACCGGGTGCCGGCGCTGTCCAAGACCGACGGGGCCGTGTCGGTCAAGATTCAGGCCGCCGACGCCGCCGGTGACTCGGTCACCCAGACGCTGCTCGATACCTACTCCCTCACGGCCGGCTGACTGCCACAGCCCGGCTGATGTGCCGAAGGCGGCCTCGCTCCCTGCCGGGGGCGAGGCCGTCCTGAGGGAGGCCGTCCTGAGATCGGTGGGATAGCCTGCGCGCGTGAAGTTTCATCGACGCCGCATGATCGGCATCGGCGTGTTCGCCGCAGCGGCCGGGCTCCTGCTGTCGGGCTGCGCCTCCACCGGCACGATCGGCTCCGCTGCCGGGTCCTCGGCGACCTCGGGGTCCACCGGGGGTACGGCCTCGGCTCCCGACACGGCCTCGACCTCGGCTTCAGCCCCGGACAGCGGCTCCGGATCCGCCCCGGACACCGCCTCGGCCCCGGACACCGCCTCGACTTCGGCTCCCGCCGCGTCGGGCGGCTCCCAGAGCTGGGCCAGCGAGCCGCCGATGACCATCGACCCGGCGAAGCCGTACACGATGACCCTGCACACGAACCAGGGCGACATCGTCATCTCACTCAACGCGGCCAAGGCGCCGCATACAGTGAACTCCTTCAACTTCCTGGCCGGTCAGAAGTTCTTCGACGGGAGCCGCTGCCATCGCCTGACGACCCAGGGCATCTACGTGCTCCAGTGCGGTGACCCGACCGGCACCGGCACGGGCGGCCCCGGCTACCAGTTCCAGGACGAGAACCTGGCCGGCGCCACCTACCCGACCGGCACCGTGGCGATGGCGAACGCCGGTCCGAACACCAACGGCAGCCAGTTCTTCATCGTCTACAAGGACTCCCCGCTGCCGCCGAGCTATACGCCCTTCGGCACCATCACCTCCGGCCTGGACGTCGTGACCAAGATCGCCGCCGGGGGCGAGGACGACTCCATCGGCGCCGGCGACGGCCGTCCGAAGATCGACGTGGTGCTGAACAGTGTCACGGTCACCGCGGGCGGAGCGGGCACCCAGGCCTGAGCCCGGGCCCGGCCTGGTTCTGGGGTCCTGGTCCTGGGCCGCCGTGCGGGTAGGCCGGGCCGGTGTTTGGATTTCGCGAGCGTTGCCCGACATCGGGCCGATGGGAGTCGATGTCGGAGGGCGGCCGTCTACTGTGAAGGGGCCGGTGAAGATCGCCGGATCGTCAATGGGAGTAGACCGGTGGCCCACCGCACCAAGACTGCGCGCACCAAGACGGCTCGCACCAAGACCGCCCGCGCCAAGACCGCCCGCACCACGGGGCTCGTCCTAGCACTCGCCTCGGCGGCCCTCGGGGTCTCGGCGTGCTCGTCGGCTTCATCGGCTCCCGCGGCGTCGGTGTCGGCCAGGACCACCTCCTGCGGCGACTTCGCCACGCTGATCGCGACCGCGGTCGAGAACAACAACGGCACCACGGACCAGGCCACCGTCCTCAAGAACGGGCAGGCGCTCGCCCAGAGCCTCACCACGGAAGCCGCCAAGGCGACCGATCCGAACGCCCACACGGCCATGACCGCGTTCGCCGACGACTACGCGTCGCTCATCGCGGCCATCCGGAAGGCCGACGCCGATACCGGCGACAAGGCGGCGGCAGCGGACGTCACCGCCTTGTCGGCGAAGATCACGACGGATTCGGCCGCGGTGAAGACCGTCTGCGGGAACTGAGACCCTCTCGCACTCACACACCGCCGCGCCGACCTGTGTCAGCTGCCCGTCAGCTGCCCCACGAGGCCTCGCCCACCGCGGGCGCTGATTGCGGAAAGAAGTTCGGGCACACCAGCGTCGGCTCGTAGCGGCGGTCCCAGACCGGGGTGGCGGAGCCGCCGATGGGCGGGACGATGAGCTCCCAGTGCGCCGCGGTGTCCCGTCCGGCGGCCTGCTCGCGCTGTTCGTGCCGGACGAACTGCCGGGTGGCGAAGTGGTGGTCGATGACTGACACCCCGGCCTGTTCGAAGGAGTGGATGACGGCGGCGGTGAGTTCGACCAGGGCGCGGTCCTTCCACAGTGTGCGGTCGGTACTCGTGTCCAGGCCCATCCCGCGGGCTACCTGGGGCAGCATGTCGTAGCGTCCGGTGTCGGACAGGTTGCGGGCGCCGATCTCGGCGGCGGTGTACCAGGCGCTGAACGGCGCCGCGGTGTAGTCGACGCCGCCGATGCGCAGGCACTGGTCGCTGATGCTGGGGAAGGCGTGCCAGCGCAGCCCCAGGTCGGCGAACCAGTCCAGGGCGGGGTGGCGCAGCGGTATTTCGTGGACGACGTCGGCCGGCAGGTCGAAAAGCCGCGGGGGTTCGCCGGGCATCTGGATGACGATCGGCAGGACGTCGAAGCGTCCGGGCTTGCCACGGCCCCAACCCATCTCGGTGAGGCGTTCGGTGAGGTCGGCGGTCTCGGGGTCGCCGAGCACCGAGCCGTCGGCCTGGCGGTATCCGGCGTAGCGGACCAGCTGGGAGTTCCAGATCCGGATGCCCTCGCGGCCGGGTTCGCGAGGGGCGAAGACGGTCATCAGCAGGCGGACCCGGCCGCCGTCGAAGGCTTCGCGCAGCTGCTGGACCAGTGCGGCGAAGACGTCCTCGGCGGTGGTCAGATGACGCATGTCGCAGATCGCCAGTGCTTTCCAGTAGAACTTGCCGATACAGCGCGGGGTGTTGCGCCAGGCGATGCGGGCTCCCCAGCGCAGTTCCTCGACCGTGTGCCGGTAGGTGCCGGTGGCCTGGATCTCGGACCGGACCTGTTCGATGCGGTCGACACCGTAAGGGCCGAGACAGCCAGGGTCGAGGCTGATGCCCTCATCGCGCAGTTGTCGGAGGAAGTCCTCGGCCTCCGTGGCGATGTCGGGGGTGGAGCCGCCCTGGGATTCGTAGCCTGCGGCGGGGCAGGACGGCGAAAGAACGCTGTCAGCACTCACGTCAACCTTGCCTTCTAACGGCCGGAACATTCGGTAATCCGGAAGTTACAAGGGGTTCCGCCCCGGGGGGAAGATCGCTCATGGCGATCGCATAGGTCGCATATGAGAATCAAGACACGCAGGGAGTCACAGACCGCTTGCCCCTCATCACGCGATCGCGGGCAGGGTATTTGCATAGTCGCGGATCGCGTTTGCGTCACGTGAGCGGTGCGGTGCTTTCCCTTGTCCGCGACGTTCACTGTAAAGACGTAGCCCCGCCACCGAAAGGGAACGGCGCAAGTGACGAAGATCCTTGTCGTGGACGACGAGCCGCAGCTCCTGCGAGCTCTGCGCATCAACCTGAAGGCCCGCTCGTACGAGGTCGAGACGGCCGAACGCGGTGTGGACGCCCTCGCGGCCGCGGCGCGCCGCCTTCCCGACCTCGTGCTCCTGGACCTGGGCCTGCCCGACATGGACGGCGCTGACGTCATCCTGGGCCTGCGCGGTTGGACCCAGGTACCGGTGATGGTGCTCTCCGGGCGTACCGACCAGTCGGAGAAGGTGCGTGTACTCGATGCCGGAGCGGACGACTTCGTCACCAAGCCGTTCTCCATGGAGGAGCTCATCGCCCGGCTGCGGGCGGTGCTGCGCCGCCGAGACAGCGCAGCCGATGGGGCCGCCCCGGCCGAGGCCCAGTTCGTCATCGGGCCGAGCACCGTGGACCTGGCGGCGCACACCGTGACGCGTGACGGTGCCGGTGTGCGACTCACCCGCACCGAGTGGGCCGTGCTCGAACCGCTGCTGCGGCACCCGAACCAGCTCCTCAGCATCGCCCGCCTGCTGAGCGAGGTCTGGGGCCATGCCGTCGGCGACAGCGGGCATCTGCGGTTCCACATCGCGCGATTGCGGCGCAAGCTCGAAGCCGACCCGCAGCATCCGGTGCACCTGCTCACCGAGTTCGGAACCGGCTACCGTTTCGTCCCGGGGACTCGGGTAGCCGGAGGCCCGGCTCTCTAGAGTTCGGTTTTGGCCCAGTTGCCGTTTGGGTCGTACCCGACGTAGGCGGCGGCCAGCAAGATTGCCATCCGGGCCGCCACATCGTTCCAGTTGGAGAACGTCCCTACGCCGTTAACGTTCACCGGCCCCGTATTGGGATTCTGGGACACGCCGAACCCGTACTGGGAGATCTGGTCCCATGAATTCTCCAGGTATTGCTGCAGGATCGGCAGCCCATTGTAGAAGCCGCTCCAGGAGACCATGGTGGCCGCCATCACGCCGTAGACGTCCCAGAAGCGTGCCGACTCGGACGTGTACTGGATCATGTACATCAGCGACCGGGCGATGGCCTGCTGGTTGGAGCCGTAGGGGTACCCGGTGTTCGCCAGGTTCACCACCGATCCCACCAGGTCGTTGAACGATATCGGCATCGATTCCCGACCCCGGCCCGCGGCCTGGACCATGCTGTTGTAGTTCGAGCCGAAATCGAGAATGCTCGTGGCCCGACTCGCGGGCAGCAGACTATTGTTGCCGATGCTCTGGAACACGCTCGCCATGTTGAAGGTGGGAGTTCCGTTCACATAGTCGGCGAAGTAGTACGTGATGTTGTCGGTCTGCGAGGTGAAGCCCCGCACGTACAGATCGCCGGGTGTGAGCCACAGCCACAGCACCTCGCCTCCGGGGGCGGTCACGTCGACCCGGATCAGCGCGTTGGACGACGGCTGCGTCACGTACACGCCTTGCCGGTACGGGTGTCCGGCGGCGGCCCGCAGGCTTGAGATGAAGCTCCCGTAGTCGGATTGCGCCGTCGGACTCGGCGAGCTCAAGTTCAAGTAGACGTGCCCGACGCCGTTGGCGGGGGTATCGGCCTTCGCCGCGTTCGCGCCCGTGAACACGGCCATCATCGCGAGGGAGATCGTCACCAGGAAGGCCGCGATTCGCAAGCGTACTTTCCGGTCTTGCCCGGGTAGGGAGGACAAGCCCATTGTCCACACTTCTTTCTGCGGGGATAGCTGACGTCTTTCGGAGCAAGGCTCAGGATGCTTACGCCGAAACGAGTCATGCGTTCGGGTGGCACATGAAGGACCGTGCCGACAAAAGGAAGGATGCGGCGCCCGAACCTTTGGCGTCAAGGGGTACTCATGCGATGCAAATCTGATCTTGGCCGCAGTTACTCCGGCGATATTTGACTGATCTTGCCGGGGTTGAACCGATCGCTGCCGAGGTCCGTTCTATAGATCGCAGCGCCCTGCCACGCCGGGAGTCGGCGCGGTGCCCTGGCAGCGAAATGAGGGGTCTTGAAACTCAACCGATTCCCCTGGTGGGCTGCGTATGGCCACACTGCACGACCACGCCGTCGGCAAGATCATGCATGCTCAGGTCGTGACGGCCGGCGACGGCTGCGATCGACGCGCTATTCCTGGGCTACTTCATGCCGGCGGCGCGAAACATCTGGTCGTAGATATCCCGGAGCACGTCCTGCTTGCGGCGGTTGTAGTCCATCACATGGCCTCCGCCGGGAATCGCCTGTCGCTTTGCCTGCTCATACCGGTCACGGTCATCCGGATGAGACCGCAGCCAGTCGCGGAACATGATCTGCCTGATTGTTTCCGGGCAGTCCGGGCCGAACACGTGCAGATTCACCTTCGGATCCGGCAGCGACAGACATCGATGCTGATAGAAGGACGGCTCTCGGATGATGAGGATATAGCCGAGCCGTTCCAGGGGCTGCACGTAGTGGTCCTCGTCCGCCGGGTCGGCCACCGTCAAGTCGATGTCGATGACGTCCTTGGCGGCCAGTCCGGGTACTGAGGTGGATCCGATGTGTTCGACGACGAGGGCCGTCGCGCCGAGTGCCACGCGGATCTCATGGGCGAGTCGTACGAAACGGTTGGGCCATTCGTGGTTGTAAGGCACGATCTCAACCGCGGCCTGCTCCGGTGGACCCAAAACCCACGGATCCTCGTCCGGATCCGGCTCGTGATGACGGGTGATCGCCTCATGAGTCGGCACCGGCCACATCCTACGGGCGCGATCGACGGCCGACGCTGATGACTCGCCCACCGGCTCCCGCGTGTTCTTCGTGACGACAATCGGATTCAGAGCTACTCGGCCGGCTCCGGCTGAGGGGGAACGATCTCTATGCGGAGCCCGTTAGGCGGTCATGGAGTTGAGAATGCGTGCGGGGCACCAGGGGACCGGGCCGGGGGCGATCACTCCGGACGGTTGCGCCGTCGAGCTGTACACGCGACTGCCGGTCCGGGACGAGCCGGACATCATCGCCGCGGCCGCGCCGGTCGGCGCGCGCATCCTGGAGTTGGGCTCCGGTGTCGGGCGCGTCACCCACTCGCTTCTTGAGCGGGGATTCACGGTCACCGCTGTGGACGAATCCCAGGAGATGCTGGAGTACGTCCACGGGGCGCGAACGGTGCGCAGCGCGATCGAGGGCCTGGACCTGGGAGAGGTCTTCGACGTGGTGCTGCTCGCGTCATACCTTGTGCACAACGCGGACGTGGAAGTCCGTAGCAGGCTGCTGCGCACTTGCGTGCGTCATCTCGCGCCCGGAGACTTCGTGCTGATCCAGCGCGAGGGCGAGGGCTGGTATCGGGATCTGCCGCGGGAGAGCGTCGGGCCCGACGGGTTCACCTCGCGGCTCGTGTCCTCAGAGCCGGTCGGCGACGGTGTCTACTCGGCGCGTGTGGAGTACGAGTTCCCGGATGCCGCCTGGACGCAGACGTTCCTTCGCAGGGAACTGTCACCCGAGCAGTTCGAGCAGGCGCTGGCCGACGCGGGCCTGAGGGTTGACGAGTATCTGACGGAAGACGGCGTTTGGGTGCGCGCGGTTCCTGCCGGTTAGTGGTGCGCGCGGTTCCCCTCGACTAGTGCGGTGGCTGGATTGGTTTGCCGTGTTGGTGGTGTGGTTGCGGGTTGGGCGAGAGTCGGGCACGGAGGCCGCCGGTCACGTACGGGGTTAAGGGCGTTGTGAAAAAACCGCCTGTTTTCGTCCGCCGGCTTGTGTACGCAAGGCGCGGTCGCGTGGCAGGGCGGACGAAAACCGGCCGTTTTTTCACAACATGTGTGGTCGGCTCAGCCGTGCCCGGCTTGGGTGCGGGCGCTGCGGTGGTTCTGGTCCCGGCGTCGGGGGTTGGCGCCTGGGTTGTTCGTTCTCGGGGGGTGAGTACACATGTTGTTGAGAAACCGGCGGATTTCGGCTGCCTGCCCGCCCGACCGCCGGGTGCGCGAGAACATTTGGCCGAAATCTGCCGATTTCTCAACAACGCCTTTAAACCCCGTACACGACCGGCGGCCTCCGCACCCGACTCTCGTCCAACAGGTGACCACACCACCAACCCGGTGAACCAATCCGGCCACCGCACTAGCGAGGCGGCGCGGTTCCCGCCGACTAGTTCGGGGACTTCAAGCCCTCTCGCGCCATTGC
The DNA here is from genome assembly GCF_015356865.1 of Catenulispora pinisilvae. GTDB lineage: Bacteria > Actinomycetota > Actinomycetes > Streptomycetales > Catenulisporaceae > Catenulispora > Catenulispora pinisilvae. The sequence continues at coordinate 1,825 of NZ_JAAFZA010000061.1, read as the reverse complement.
GCCGCGTCCCTCCTCCACGAGCGTCGCGCTCGACTGCCGCAGCAAAGCGAGAGCGGCTTCCGACGACGAGCCGGCGCGCGCCGTGCACACCACCATGACCTGCTCCGGCGAGCGGATGAGCGCCAGCGACTGCTGCGTCACCGTCACCGAGCCCAGCGTCGGATGGTGCAGGTCGTAGGACACCGGATCGCAGGGCGACACTTTGTGGTCCCGCCACAGGGCGACGAACTCCGGGCTCTTCATCGTCAGCTCGCCGACCAGCTCGGCCAGCAGCTGATCCTCCGGATGCCGGCCGGCCGCGGTGCGCAGGTTGCCCACGACCGCGCGGGCCTTGCGGTTCCAGTCCCGGTAAAGCTCACGGGAGTGCGGGTCGAGGAACAGCATCCGGCTCATGTTCGGGCGGCGGGCCGGGTCGTGCGGGGCGAGCGGATCCACGTGCCCGGCGAGCAGGGCGTGGCCCAGGCTGTTCCAGGCCAGCACGTCGGTGCGTCGGCCGAGGACCAGAGCCGGGACGCCGTCCATCGCGCGCATCAGGTCCCAGGTCTCCTCGGCGACCTTTTCCGGCCGGGGCCGGCGGGTCCGGGTCGTGCGGCGTGCGGCGTCGGCGAGCCGGGTGAGGTGGTCGCGCTCGTGGTCGCTGAGCTGGAGGGCCCGCCCGATGGCGTCCAGCACCTCCTGCGAGGCGCCGCGTGACAGTCCCTGTTCGAGCCGTGTGTAGTAGGAGGCGCTGACGCCCGCCAGCTGCGCCAGCTCCTCCCGGCGCAGTCCGGCCACCCGGCGCGGCCCGAACTGGGGCAGCCCGATGTCCTCCGGCCGGAGTTGAGCCCGGCGTGCCTGTAGGAAATCGCCCAGTGGGCCCGGTCCGTCCATACATGCAGTCTGCCGTGCGGTGAAGGACTCAGCCACTCCCTGCCAGGGGTAGGACAGAGCGGGTCTGGTCCGCCCGGCCGGCGTCGCCGAAGCTCGGAAGCACCCGGCCATGCGCCCGAGCAGCAAGGAAGACCATGGAACAGATCACCCTGGGCGACGTCACCGTCGCTCGCGCCAAGGAGTACTACGGCCCTGTCGGGATGACTCCGGCGGAGTTCTTCCCGGACAGCCCCGATGAAGCCTGGGGCCGGCACCGTACCGTCCTGGCGCCGGACTTCTGGGACCCCGCCGCGAACGAGTGCGCGACGGCGCTCCAGTCCTGGGTACTGCGCAGCGAGGGGCGCACGATCCTCGTCGACACCGGCGTGGGCAATCACAAAGACCGGCCCTACGCGCCGGTCTGGAGCCGCCTGAACACCGACTACCTCGAAAACCTCGCGGCGGCCGGTGTCCGGCCCGAAGACGTCGACATCGTCGTCAACACCCACCTGCACATCGACCACGTCGGCTGGAACACCTACCTCGACGGCCGCACGTGGGTGCCGACCTTCCCGAACGCCACCTACCTCATGCCGCGGCGGGACTACGACTTCTGGAACCCGGCCAACGGCCATGAAACGGTTTTCGGGCGCGGCAACCAGAACGTGTTCGAGGACAGCGTCGCCCCGATCTATCAGGCCGGGCTGGCCGAACTGTGGGACGGCTCCTACCAGATCGACGGGAACCTGCGGCTGGAGTCGGCGCCCGGCCACACCCCGGGTTCGTCCATCCTGACGCTGGAGTCGGGTGGCGATCGTGCGCTCTTCGTCGGGGACCTGCTGCACACCCCTTTGCAAATCATGGAGCCGGACACCAATTCCTGCTTCTGCGAGGACCCGATCCAGGCCCGGGCGACCCGGCACAAGCTGCTGGGCCGCGCCGCCGAGACGAATGCCCTCGTCTCTGTCTCTTATAC
>NZ_JAAFZA010000609.1 GCF_015356865.1 Catenulispora pinisilvae | reverse complement strand
CTGCAAGCTGCGGTTTTGATAGCGCGAACTTGACTCCCGGCCACCGGCACTGTAGGCGAAGCCCTGCCGACGCGACCGAGGGGAACGAACCGAAAACCGACCGGAGAAGTACAAAACTGGTGGTGCGGTACCGGCGACCCGGCGACTTCGGCCGCCGGTTCAGATGCTGGCAGCGCGGCAGTCCCGAAACCGCGCATCCCGGATCGGCGGGCGCGGCTCGGAGACCGCGTCCACCGCAGTGGTGGAGAAGATCCCGGGTGCCGACTGCGGCGACACGCCCGAACGCGTTTCCATCCGCATGGATGTCAAGAACCGGCCACAGGGGGGGCGCATTTGTTTTACAGGTGACTTCCCGTTGGGTGGGTCGTTCATATGGTATGACGACGGTTCCGGGTGAGATGGTCGAGTTG
>NZ_JAAFZA010000608.1 GCF_015356865.1 Catenulispora pinisilvae | reverse complement strand
GTCCTCGACCATCGGGTCGAGCTGGTTGGCGTGCATCCGCGCTGCCGAGCGGGTCAGCCGATTGCGCAGTTCCCATTCGCGGTTGCCCTTGCAGGCCCGGCGGCCACGCTGCTGGACGGTGACACGGCGCCGGACCTCGGGGAGCGCTGCATTGGCCAGCTGCGCGACGTGGAACCGGTCCACCACCAGCGTGGCGTTCGGTAGCGAGGCACGGACAGCGGCTTTGAAGATGGTGCACATGTCGTTCGCGACGAACGCGACCGCGTCGCGCCACGCCGGACTCTGGGCGTCGATCCACGCCGAGACGGTCGCGGCGGTACGGCCCTCAACCTGTCCGAGCAGCCCCGCCCCGCCGCGCAGGTCCACAAAGCCGGCGTGCCACCGGTCGGCCACAACCTCCCAGCCGTCTTC
>NZ_JAAFZA010000607.1 GCF_015356865.1 Catenulispora pinisilvae | reverse complement strand
CGTCCAGATGCGGCAACAGCGACTCGAACACCCCTCGGAACAACTCGACCATCTCACCCGGAACCGTCGTCATACCATATGAACGACCCACCCAACGGGAAGTCACCTGTAAAACAAATGCGCCCCCGTGATGGCCGGTTCTTGACATCCATGAAGATCAACACGCGTTCGGGCGTGTTCTACGGCCCCTCAGCCGCATCAACGAACCCGCGTCCCCGGGCCCTGCGATTGCTTTTCTTCCGGCCGGTTTTCGGTTCGTTCCCCTCGGTCGCGTCGGCAGGGCTTTGCCTACAGTGCCGGTTCTCGGGAGTCAAGTTCGCGCTGTACGCGGCCGCCACCTGCCCGCCTGACCGCAAGCGCGCGGACTTTACTCCCGGGGTTCGGCGCTGTACCCCTTGGGGCTGACGACGCGA
>NZ_JAAFZA010000606.1 GCF_015356865.1 Catenulispora pinisilvae | reverse complement strand
CGCTGTACCCCTTGGGGCTGACGACGCGAGCGAGGGGAACGAACCGCACCACCTCACAAACCGCCAGCGCAGGGCCCTGACCGGACCACCCTATGGAACCGCGCCAGTTCCCCGAGGGAGCCAAGAGCCCCCGCCGGAGGCGCCGGGCTCTTCATCACAGTTTTTGATCTTGCTGTTGATCTTGCCCTTGACCTGTGTCGTTGACCTTGCTGTTGATCTCGATCTTGCTCTTGTTCCGACTTGCCGGAGTTGAAGAGGCCCGAGGTGCGGCGGGGTTGTGAACGCGAAAACCGGCAGCCGACAAACACACCCACCGCCCCGAACCCCGAACCGGCACAACCATTACCGAAGGCCGTAAAAATGCTTTGAAGCCAACAAACTAAAGTAACTCGGCCTGCGAACTCCAGCCCCCCTGT
>NZ_JAAFZA010000605.1 GCF_015356865.1 Catenulispora pinisilvae | reverse complement strand
ATACAAGGTTCGGGATTTGGTAATTGGTTCGCTAAAATATTAGTACCATTAGCAGGAAACGGAATTGGACTTATGATTCTTGGATTCATATGCTCTATTCCTCTATTATCAGCATTACTTGGACCAGGTGCTGTTATAGCACAAATCGTAGGTACTTTAATTGGTGTTGAAATAGGTAAAGGGACTATTCCTCCAAGCTTAGCATTACCAGCATTATTCGCTATTAATACACAATGTGCATGTGACTTTATTCCAGTAGGTTTAGGTCTAGCTGAAGCAGAACCAGAAACAGTAGAGGTTGGTGTTCCATCTGTATTGTATTCACGTTTCATGATTGGTGTACCTAGAGTAGCAGTTGCATGGGTTGCAAGTATAGGATTGTATCAATAAACTATGAAATTTATTTAATTGCGATTGAG
>NZ_JAAFZA010000604.1 GCF_015356865.1 Catenulispora pinisilvae | reverse complement strand
TGCCTACAGTGCCGGTTCTCGGGAGTCAAGTTCGCGCTGTACGCGGCCGCCACCTCCACGCCTGACCGCAGCGCGCGGACTTTACTCCCGGGGTTCGGCGCTGTACCCCTTGGGGCTGACGACGCGAGCGAGGGGAACGAACCGCACCACCTCACAAACCGCCGCCGCAGGGCCCTGAGGCGACCACCCTATGGAACCGCGCCAGTTCCCCGAGGGAGCCGAGAGCCCCCGCCGGAGGCGCCGGCTCTTCACCATGGCTCTTGACCTTGCCGTTGACTTTGATCTGGCTGTTGACCTGGCTCGTCGGGTGGCCCGGGGCATCTCAGCCCCGGGCTCCCACAGATCCGGACGTGACAGTCTCCCGTCATCCGGCTCTTGTTGTCCTGGTCACGGGCCTGCCGGGGGCGTGATCGTCCAGTGAGG
>NZ_JAAFZA010000603.1 GCF_015356865.1 Catenulispora pinisilvae | reverse complement strand
CGGTTTTCGGTTCGTTCCCCTCGGTCGCGTCGGCAGGGCTTTGCCTACAGTGCCGGTTCTCGGGAGTCAAGTTCGCGCCGTACGCAGCCGCCACCTCCACGCCTGACCGCAGCGCGCGGACTTTACTCCCGGGGTTCGGCGCTGTACCCCTTGGGGCTGACGACGCGACCGAGGGGAACGAACCGCAGCCACCTCACAAACCGCCGCCGCAGGGCCCTGACCCGACCACCCTATGGAACCGCGCCAGTTCCCCGAGGGAGCCAAGAGCCCCCGCCGGAGGCGCCGGCTCTTCACCAGGGCTCTTGACCGTCGGGTGGCCCGGGGCATCTCAGCCCCGGGCTCCCACAGATCCGGACGTGACAGTCTCCCGTCATCCGGCTCTTGTTGTCCTGGTCACGGGCCTGCCGGGGGCGTGATCGTCCAGTGAGG
>NZ_JAAFZA010000602.1 GCF_015356865.1 Catenulispora pinisilvae | reverse complement strand
CGGTCAGCCGGATACTCCGGATCCACCGGCAGATAGGCAGCACCAGACTTCAGAATCGCCAACAACGCCACAACCAGCTCCACCGAACGCGGCAACGCCACCGCCACCAGCGACTCCGGACCAGCACCCCGCGCCACAAGCGCCCGCGCCAAACGATTCGCCCGAACATTCAACTCCGCATACGAAACCTGCTCACCCTCGAACGCAACGGCAACAGCCTCCGGCGAACGCCGCACCTGCTCCTCAAACAGACTCACCAACGTCGCATCAGGCACCGCATGAGCTGTGTCGTTCCACTCCGTCAGTACCTTGTGACGCTCGGCCGCATCGAGCATCGGGATCGAGTGCAGGGGCAGGCTCGGTTCGGTGGCCGCCGCCTGCACCAGGCGCTGCAGCCAACCCAGCATCCGCTCCACCGTGGCGGCATCGAACAGATCTGT
>NZ_JAAFZA010000601.1 GCF_015356865.1 Catenulispora pinisilvae | reverse complement strand
ATAGCGCGAACTTGACTCCCGGCCACCGGCACTGTAGGCAAAGCCCTGCCGACGCGACCGAGGGGAACGAACCGAAAACCGACCGGAAGAATAGCAATCGAAGGGCCCGTAGACGAGGCTTAGCGGTGTCGCTGCCGGTGAGGGTGTGGCGGCGGGCCGGTGGGCAGCTGGTCGAGAACATGCCCGGGTGCGGTCGGGACCAGCTGAACCCGCAGCGGGCTTCGAGGACCGGGCCGATCCGGCGCCCGCCAACCCAGACCGCGCACTCTCGGGACTGCCGCGCTGCCAGCACCTGGACCGGCAGCCGAACTTGCCGGGCCGCCTAGCTCGCACCACCAGTTTTGTACTTCTCCGGCCGGTTTTCGGTTCGTTCCCCTCGGTCGCGTCGGCAGGGCTTTGCCTACAGTGCCGGTGGCCGGGAGTCAAGTTCGCGCTATCAAAACCGCAGCTTGCAG
>NZ_JAAFZA010000600.1 GCF_015356865.1 Catenulispora pinisilvae | reverse complement strand
GTCCAGATGCGGCAACAGCGACTCGAACACCCCTCGGAACAACTCGACCATCTCACCCGGAACCGTCGTCATACCATATGAACGACCCACCCAACGGGAAGTCACCTGTAAAACAAATGCGCCCCCCCTGTGGCCGGTTCTTGACATCCATGCGGATGGAAACGCGCTCGGGCGTGTCGCCGCAGTCGGCACCCGGGATCTTCTCCACCACTGCGGTGGACGCGGTCTCCGAGCCGCGCCCGCCGACCCAGGATGCGCGGTTTCGGGACTGCCGCGCTGCCAGCACCTGGACCGGCGGCCGAACTCGCCGGGCCGCCGGTACCGCACCACCAGTTTTGTACTTCTCCGGTCGGTTTTCGGTTCGTTCCCCTCGGTCGCGTCGGCAGGGCTTTGCCTACAGTGCCGGTTCTCGGGAGTCAAGTTCGCGCTGTACGCAGCCGCCACCTGCACGCCTGACC
>NZ_JAAFZA010000060.1 GCF_015356865.1 Catenulispora pinisilvae | reverse complement strand
CTCCCGCCCGCCACCCACCGCCACCCGTTGAGGGGTCGCTCCGCGACGCTGTGCAAGATGGGCCTCGTCATCGCCGCTTTCGCCGGCACCGCAGCGGTCTCGACCGGCTGCGCAGCCGGCGACGGCGCGGCGACCCTGCAGATCCAGCCGAACTTCGCCACCGGCACCAGTGGCGACGTCCAGGCCCTGAACATGGTCGTGGTCGTGGACCCGGCCACCAACGCCGCCCAGGTGACCGGGACCGTGGTCAACAACGGCGACGACCCGGCCACGCTGTCCGGCGTCACCGTCGACGGCAAGTCGGTGTCCGTGGCCAGCCCCGGCCTGGCCCTGGCCCCGCACTCGGCGCTGAACCTGGCCGCGCCCTCCGGCCCGAAGATGGTGCTGACCGACTCCACCTCGGTGGCCGGGCACATCTCGCCGGTGGCGCTGAGCTTCGCCGGCGGCGCGACCATCTCGGTGGCCGCCTCGACCGAGGCGAACACCGGTATCTACCAGCAGTTCCAGCCGTCCAGCTCAAGCTGATCGGCGCCGGGCCACCTGGACGTCCGGCCGCTCACCGGGGTTTCGGTGGGCGGCCGGAGTCGGCTCGGCGAGGTCAGTCCGCTCGGCCCGCTCGGCCCGCTCGGCCCGCTTAGTCGGCTCAGCCGATCAGCACCGCGACCAGTGCCCCGACCAGCAGGAACGGCCCGTAAGTCAGCGCCGACTTCCGGTCCATCCGGCCGGTGCGCAGCATGACCAGCCCGAACACCGACGCCGCGGCCGTTCCCGCGAAGATCCCCAGCATCAGGTCGCCCCAGCCCAGGTAGCCCAGGAACAGCCCGAGCACGGCGGCCAGCTTGGCATCGCCGAGCCCCATCCCCTCGCCGTCCGGCCGGACCAGGGCCAGCGCCAGGAAGAGCCCGCCGGCCAGTGCCACTCCTATCAGACCTCTGAGCACCGGGGTCATGTCCCGGTTCAGATAGGCCGCGGTGCCCAGGCCGACCAGGCCCAGCACCGCCAGCGGCGCGGTCAGCTGGTCCGGCAGCCGGCGCACCGCCAGGTCGATGAACGCCAGGAGCACGCCACCGAAGGCGAACACCAGGAACGTCAGCACCACCGGGTCGTTCCCCAGCCGCTGCCCGACCGCGAAACCGGCGACCGCCGCCGCGATCGCCACCAGCCAGATCCGCGGTCCGAGGGCGTCCCGGCAGTGTCCGCACCGGCCGGTCCACAGCGCGAACCGGGCCCAGCCGGCCGGCAGCCGCTCGCCGCAGCGGCCGCAGCGCTGCCGCGCGGGCGTCCCGGCGTCGACCGACATCTGATAGGCGCCGCGGGCCAGAGCCGGCCCGCACAGCGCTCCGACCAGGGCGGTCACCACTGCGACGTCCATCCGGGCTCCTGTTCAGCCTGCCGTGAGCGGGTCGTGTTCGGCACGCGCAAGTAGGGGGTTCCCCGATGGGGATCCGCGCTTGTCAGGGCGGACCTTATCCCCTGACGCCGCTGGCCGTAGACTTCCGAGTCATGCGTATGACGTTGACGGTGGTGGATCCTGTCCAGGGCGCCTGGATGGACGCACTGCTGGACGCGGACGGGGAGTCATCGATCCCACAGGTCGCGGACCAGTTGGGTCGAATGCTGGGGGCGCAAGGGGCCAACCCGGGGTCACCGCCCCTCCTGTTCGTGGACGGCGATCTAGTGGATCAGCGCCACACATTGGCTTCCTCGCCATTGCGCGAGGGCTCGGTGGTCTCACTCCACAATCCCTCGGGCTGTCTGCCCGCGGAGCCCTACGGAACGGTCGAGGTCCGGGTAGCCGGCGGCCCGGACGCCGGCGGGGTGCATCGAATAAATCCCGGTTACGCCGACATCGGTCGTTCCCGGCGTAACCGTGTCAAGATCGACGATCCCGGCATACCGGACTTCGCGCTGCGGGTCAGCCTGGACGTCCGAGGTGTGATCCGCGTGGCCCCGTACGAGGGCGTGGCCGCGACCCTGGAGAAGCAGCCACTGGTCGGGGAGGCCGAGTGGAAGCCGGGGATGCAGGTCGTGATCGGCACCACGATCCTGGAGGTCGGCTACTTCACGCCGCCGGACGCGGCCCTGACCCCGTCCGAGGACGGCGCGTTCCTGGACTACAACCGGCCGCCGCGGATCCTGCCGCCGGAGCGCCAGACCCGGTTCAAGCTGCCCACTCCGGTGACCGAGGAGCACAAGCGGCCGTTCCCGATCGTGATGCTGGTCGCTCCGCTGCTGATGTCGGTGGTCATGGCGGTCATGCTGGGGCGGCCGGAGTACCTGATGATGGCGGCGATGTCGCCCGTGATGATGATGGGCAACTTCTGGCAGGACAAGAAGTCCGGCAAGAGCAGCTTCGCCCAGCGGGTCGCCGAGTACGAGGCGAAGAAGGCGCGCATCGAGCAGGACGCCCGTGAGGCCCTGGCCCTGGAGCGCAACGCGCGGCGCCAGGAGAGCCCGGACCCGGCGACCCTGCTGGACATCGGCATCGGCCCGCGCCAGCGGCTGTGGGAGCGCCGCCGCCGCGACGCGGACCACCTGCTCCTCCGCGTCGGAACCCTGGACCAGGACTCCGAGGTGATGCTGGAAGACCCGGAGCAGGACGAGCACCGGCGCAACGTCGCCTGGACCGTCCCGGAGGCCCCGGTGATCATCCCGCTGAAGGAGCGCGGCGTGATCGGCGTGGCCGGCCCGGCCGGCACCCCGCGGGCCCTGGCCCGCTGGATGGTGGCCCAGACCGCGGCCCTGTCCAGCCCGGACGACGTGCAGTTCGTGCTGCTCACCGACTCCCACGCGCAGCAGGACTGGGAGTGGATGCGCTGGCTGCCGCACCTGCGGCCGGCCTCCGGGCAGAACGCGACGGCGCTGATCGGCACCGACGCCGAGACGGTCGCCCAGCGCATCGCCGAGGTCACCCAGCAGCTGACCTTCCGGCTCAAGGAGCAGATGGCCAAGTCCGGCAGCCCCACCGACCAGGTGGCGTTCAAGGACCCGGACATCGTGGTGATCCTGGACGGCTCGCGCCGGCTGCGTTCGATGCCCGGCGTGATCCAGATCCTGCAGCAGGGCCCGATGGTCGGCATCCGCGCGATCTGCCTGGACGCCGAGGACCGCTTCCTGCCCGGCGAGTGCCAGGCGATCGTGGTCGTCGAGCCGCAGGGTCTGCGGGTGCAGCAGGTCGGCCAGGACATGCTGCGCGGCGTCCGCCCGGACGCCGTTTCGCCGGTGTGGTGCCAGCGCCTGGTGCGCGGTCTGGCCGCGGTGCGCGACGTCTCCGGCAACGAGGAGGCCTCGGGCATCCCGAACTCGTCGCGGCTGCTCGACGTGCTGGGTCTGGAGCCGCCGACCAGTCAGGCGATCGCCGCCCGGTGGACGATGGGCGGCGAGACGACGATGGCGATGCTGGGTGAGTCGTTCGACGGGCCGTTCGGGATCGACATCCGTCGGGATGGTCCGCACGGTCTGATCGCCGGTACTACTGGTGCTGGTAAGTCTGAGCTGTTGCAGTCGATCGTGGCCACGTTGGCGGTGGCGAACAAGCCGACGGCGATGACGTTCGTGCTCGTGGACTACAAGGGCGGTTCGGCGTTCAAGGACTGTGTGCAGTTGCCGCACACGGTGGGTATGGTCACCGACCTGGACAACCACCTGGTGGAGCGCGCGCTGGAGTCGTTGGGCGCGGAGCTGAAGCGCCGGGAGCACATCCTGGCGCAGGCCGGTGCCAAGGACGTCGAGGACTACGGCGACATCCGGAAGAAGAACACGCAGCTGGACCCGATGCCGCGGTTGCTGATCGTGATCGACGAGTTCGCGTCGATGGTGCGGGAGCTGCCGGACTTCGTCACGGGTCTGGTGAACATCGCTCAGCGTGGTCGGTCTCTGGGTATTCACTTGCTGCTGGCCACGCAGCGTCCGTCGGGTGTGGTGTCGCCGGAGATCCGGGCCAACACCAACCTTCGGATCGCGCTGCGGGTGACCGACGGGGCCGAGTCGACGGACGTCATCGACGACCCCTCGGCCGGGTTCATCTCCAAGTCGACGCCTGGTCGTGCCTATGTGCGGCTGGGCGCCAACTCGCTGGTGCCGTTCCAGGCCGGCCGCGTCGGTGGCCGCCGCCCCGGAGCCAACGTGGTGTCGCAGGCCTCGGTGTGGAGCACTCGGCTGGACTGGCCGGGGCTGGCGGCCGCGCCGCCGAAGAAGCCCGAGGGGCCCAAGGCCGAGGACGACGCGGAGATCACGGACCTGAAGGTGCTGGTCGACGCGATCCGCGAGGCGAACACCGCGATGCAGATCCCGCCGCAGCACTCGCCTTGGCTGCCGGCGTTGCAGGACACGGTGTTGCTGTCGGATGTGCCGCCGGTGCGTCGCCATGGCGGTCACGACCTGGCGCCGGTGCCGTGGGGTATCGACGACCTACCGTCGTTGCAGGCGCGGCGGGCGGCGGTGCTGGACTTCGGTTCGCTGGGGCACATGCTCATCGCCGGTGCGCCTCGGTCGGGGCGCTCCCAGGTGCTGCGGACGATGGCCGGTGCGATCGCGTTGACGCAGTCGACCGCTGATGTGCACATCTACGGGATCGACTGTGGCTCCGGTGCGCTGTTGCCGCTGACGGCGTTGCCGCACTGTGGTGCGGTGGTGCAGCGTCAGCAGTCCGAGCGGGCGACGCGGTTGATCTCCCGGTTGAACCAGGAGATCGCCAACCGCCAGGAGCGGCTCTCGGCGCAGGGCTTCGCCGGGATCATCGAGCAGCGGATGTCGGTGCCGGCGGATCAGAAGCTGCCGCACATCGTGGTGTTCCTGGACCGCTGGGACGGTTTCCTGGGCTCGCTGGGCGAGATCGACGGCGGCACGCTGACCGATGAGATCCAGCGGATCATGCGCGAGGGCCAGGGGGTCGGCGTGCACATGGTCATCACCGGCGACCGCCAGGTGCTCAGCGGCCGCATCGCCTCGCTCACCGAGGACAAGCTGTCGTTCCGGCTGCCGGACAAGCAGGACTTCGGTCTGATGGGTCTTCAGCCGCGCAAGCTCCCGGACGAGATCGCCACCGGGCGCGCGTTCCGGGCCGAGACCGGGCTGGAGACCCAGGTCGCGATGCTGACCCCGGACGGCGCGGGGCAGGCCCAGGCCGCGGCGCTGGCCGCGATCGCCGAGCAGGCCAAGGCCCGCGACGCGCAGATCCCGCGCTCGCGCCGCCCGTTCCGGGTGGACGTGCTGCCGAACCGGATCTCCCTGGCCGAGGCCTGGGAGCTGCGGGACGAGGTCTCGCAGGGCCGTCCGCTGTGGGCGCTGGCCGGCGTCGGCGGCGACGAGCTCATCGGGGCCGGTCCCGACCTGGCCGACGGCGTGCCGGCGTTCGTGATCGCCGGCCCCCCGAAGTCCGGCCGCTCGACGATGCTGCACACCATGGCCCGCACCCTGGTGGTGCAGGGCTCGCAGGTGGTGCTGATCTCCCCGCGCAACTCGGCGCTGCGCAAGCTGGCCGGCGAGCGCGGGGTGCTCGCGGTCTTCGAGAACTCGGACATCAGCGAGGAGGACCTGCGCGCGGCGCTGGACGCGGGCAGCGGCCACCCGGTCTGCGTCCTGATCGACGACGGCGAGATGCTGAAGGACGCGCCGTGCGGCCCGGTGCTGCGGGACATCATCAACCTCGGCGGCGACCGGGCCCAGGGGCTGATCGTGGCCGGCAGCGCCGAGGACCTGAACAGCGGCTTCAGCGGCTGGCACGTCGACGCCCGCAAGAGCCGGCGCGGCGCGCTGCTCTCGCCGCAGTCGCCGATGGACGGCGACCTGATCGGCGTGCGGCTCAGCCGCAGCCAGGTCGGCGGCCAGGTGCAGGCCGGCCGGGCGCTGCTGCACCTCGGGGACGGGGAGCTGCGGACGGTGCAGGTGCCTACGGATTGAGGTGGGTGCTGAGCGCGGGGCGCGCTGATGTTGAGCGTGATGCGCTGAGCGCGAGGTGCTGATGCGCTGAGCGCGAGGCGTGCGCGGCGCTGATGTTGAGCGCGATGTGCTGAGCGCGAGGTGCTGATGCGCTGAGCGCGAGGCGTGCGCGGTGCTGATGCTGAGCGTGATGCGCTGAGCGCGAGGTGCGCGATGCGCGATGCTTTGCGCGAGGTGCTGATGCTGAGCGCGATGTGCGAACGCCGACGGCGGTCTGGGCTTCGGCCCGGGCCGCCGTCGGCGCTTTTTGTGCAGGGGGTTTGTTGGTTGGGCTGGTTGGGCTGGCTTGGTTGGTTACGCCAGGTCGGTCAGGCGCAGGCCGGGTGTCCCCAGCGTCCGCTGCCGAGCTTCGTGATCTTCTCGCCGGCGTCGTAGCCCTTACCGCAGGAGCAGGTACCCGCGAACTTCGCCTGGATGGTGAAGGCCTTCCCCTGCTTCGTCGCAGCGGTGTCGCCGCCGGCGGTCTTCGCGCTGCTCGCCGTGCCGCCTCCGCCGCCCCCAGAGCCCGCTCTGCCGCTCCGGGCGGGCCGATCCGGGGTCCCGGGAACCTGCGAGGCGTCCGTTCCCTCTATGGCCTTCTGGCTGACCGCCGTGGCGCTCGCGGCCCGGTCGGCGAGGTCGTTGTAGGGATCGCCGTTCACCTGGTGCGCGGCCACATGCACGAACACCACGTCCCGAGCCCCCAACAGGGCGTCGATCTCGCGGATCAGGTCGGCGTTGGCCACCGGCTTCTTCCCCGCGGTCATCCAGCCGTTCTTCTTCCAGGACGGCAGCCACTTGGTCACCGCGTTGATCGTGTACTGCGAATCCAGCCGGGCCTCCACCCGCGCCCCCGGCCCGACCTCCACCAGCAGCTCGCGCAGCGCGGTCAGCTCGGCGATGTTGTTGGTCGCGTGCCCCAGCGGCCCGGACCGCCACCGCAGCACGGTCCCCTCCGCGTCGGCCAGGACCCAGGCCCAGGCCGAGGGTCCGGGGTTGCCTTTGGTGGCGCCGTCACAGGCGGCGATGAGACGCTTCTGGGTGCTGGACATCACTCCATGGTGGCAGACGGGCGGCCCGGAGAAACGGACTGGGGCAACACCCGCCGCGTTGGGTACCATGGCGACGGATCAGATCGGCCCGCCGATCGCCCGGTCCGGCCGCTGTGGCGCAATTGGCAGCGCACCTGTCTTGTAAACAGGCGGTTAGGGGTTCGAGTCCCCTCAGCGGCTCTCTGTAGATAGTCTGACCAGCGGTGGAACGTCACACCGCTTCGTCGGCGTCCTTCGTCGTTCACATTTCATCACCACGCGGGCTGAAAGCGAGCGCGGAGCCGACCGTTCGACCAGAACCCATCCCACGTGATCACGGAAGACGAACGCGCCCTCGGGGACGAGCGCCGGGGCCGTCTTGGTCTGATTACTCGGGAACGACATGCGTGTCTCTAGCTTCTCCTAGTTGCCTTCCTCGTCGTTGCGCGTCCACAGCTTCGAGCTGGCAAGAAACGTCTGATCGGGGATGCTGACGAACTCCACCGTGACGAACTTGCGCCACTGTTTGGCGGCCGTCCCCGGCACCGGAGCGTCGTAGGGCCGTCCCACCTTCGCCACCTCGTGCCAGGCCGAGTCCGGGTCCAGGTGCACCCACTGGCCGGGCTTGAGCGTGGCCACCGGCACGCACCGCTGGTTGGCGACGAAGTAGCGGCCGGGCTCTGCCGGACCGGCCATCGGCTCTACGGCGGTGATTGTGTGGCTTGTCGTCCTCACGGCCTGTTCCCCTCTACGCGCCTCAGATCTTTTAGACCGTAACTGCACAGGTCAGGGCATTAGAAGGGCAAGTCACGTACTGGCATGGATTGCTCAGGCGCGAGCGCGGAACTCCGCTGCGATCGAGGCCAGAAGGCCGGTGGCGTCCGTACCCCACAACGCGTGTCGCTCGAACAGCCGGAACCGTTCGAGGTGAATTTCCACGTCGCGTGGGTCGCGCATCACGACGAGTCCGCCGTATGTCTCGGCGGTAGCAAGCCGCTCGTCATACAGGACGAAGACGCTTAGCAGGGATGGCAGTCGTACAACCGGCGTTGCTGGGATCACCCCGATGCGGACGCTAGTGAGGTTGGCGATAGATGCCAGGTGGTCAGTCTGAACGGCCATTCCTTCGACACCCAGGATCGGCCAGCGTATGGCGCTCTCTGTCATCAGGAACGTGAAGCGCTTCTCACGGTCGTAGAGGATGCTTTGGCGTTCAAGCCGCTTCGCAATGGCTGCCGCCTGCGGATTCGTCATGCTGGCTCGGGCGTATTCGGGCGTGTGCAACAGCCCGGTCAGCATGGTCGGCAGGAAGAATCTGATTTCGTGCGAGTCCTGTTCGAGCTTCGCCAACTCCCGCTGTCGGTGCTCAAGACCACGGCGACGTGACGAACGAACGTCATGGAACTCTGTGTTGGCGGACCGTGCCAACATCAATAGCTCGTCGGCTTCGTGCTTGGGGACTTCAAGCGCCCTGACAATGGCCTGTACGTCGAACACGGACGGTAGAGTCCGGCCGGTTTCAATCCGGCTGATCTTCGTCTGACTCATCCCGGTCCGCACTGCCAGGCGTTCCCCGGACAAGCCAGAAGCTAGCCGCAACTCTTTGAGGGCTGCGGCTAGGTCGGCTCGCTGTTGCTCTTGCTCCTCGGGCTCGATCAGTTCGAGTACTCCAAGAACGGAACGGAGTGCTTCAGTGCGTAGTCTCGCCATTCGAGGTACTGCGTGAGGTCGGCGTCTTCGACCAGCTCACGGCCGATCTGCGTACCATCCATGTGGTAGTCCAGGCGCGCCACGGTCTTCTCGTCGTAGAGCCAGAAGTCGAACGTGGGGAGCGAGGGCAACGGGCTCCCGGTCAGGTCCAAGATCCGGATGTCTTCCCCGGCTGCGACGTTCCCCGGAACAGACCAGGCGAAGCCGTAATGCTGGTAGTCCGTTAGAGGCCGGCGTACGACCCGCACTCGCTGCATGGTCTTGCCCGCTGCGATGTTGGCCCGCACCGTCGCGTGCCATTCGGAGTTGTGGCCTTCGGGTACAGGCTCGCCCGCCAGGAACCGGCGCACGCTGTCTTGCTCGGCGGGCATGGTGTACGTCGGCTGGACTTCCAGACGGAACGCCGACCGCTCGAAGTTCCTCGCATAGGCCTTCCAGGCTTCACCCGCCAAGCGCATTAAGCGCCTCCCGCAGCAAGTCCGCTGAGATCTCGACTGCCTGCTCTCCTACGCCGAGACGGAGTCCGTCAGCGTGGCTCACGCCGTCACCCTGCACGACGATCGTTTTCCGGTCGCTGATGAAGACCGCCGCGCAGTCGTCGTTGTCGCAGTCCGGCCCTGAGAGTTTGGTCAGCTTCACGCTTCCTCCTGGCTCGTAGCGGATCGATCACCACTGGTGAGGCTAGGCGCGCTCCTCAGAGCCGGTCAACGACAAGTCACGTTCCCGCATAGATCTCTATGCACGTTCCTGACTGGAGTCTCCGGACAGCACAAAGCCCCCGGTCGGGCCGGGGGCTCGTGCGCTGGCGTCGTACACATTTCGTCACCCGAACGGGTCCGAAGGGTCCGGACGTGCGTCCATGGTTCCGATGCGGGGCGTTGTGGTGAACGCTGGTCAGACCGATCAGCGTCGGAACGCTGGGAACCGGGCGACAAGCCCCAGACATACCAGGCGGTTAGGGGTTCGAGTCCCCTCAGCGGCTCCCGAAATGTGGGCTCTCTGACCTTGGTTTCTGTAGCTTGAGCTGCGGAAGCGGGTCAGAGGGCCCCACGAAGATCGCTCGTTGGTGCAGGTCGCTACGGCCAGCAGACGCGGCGCCGATGACATCAGCGCCGGGAACGGCTCCGTTACCGGGCGATCAGAGACCGGCCGTCGCGCCAACGGGTGAGCACGGCCGTATGGCCCGTCTGCTCACCGATGGCGGCGTCAATGCGGAACCGGCCGAACACGGTCGTCAGGTCGAGCGCGGCGACCGTGTCCCAGTGCGGGCCCGGGCCAGCCGCAGCGGCGATCACCCCGGCCGCGTACGCCTGCACCCCCGGATAGTCCGGCACCCCGCCGAACCGCTCTTCCCACACGCGCAGGAACTCGCGCTCGTCCATGCCGGCCTCCACCACGCCGACCGCGCCCGGCGTCCACTGCCCGACCCCGAACACGCCCTCGGCATTGTCGACGTCGTCGGCGAACGAGGCGACTCCGGCGGCGACGCTGCACACCAGCCGCGGCGGGTTCGGCAGCGCGCGTGCCCGGTTCACCACCGCGACGTCGTCCTCATACACCCCGGCCGACAGCAGGTCCCATTCGCCGTCCGGTGGCGCGTCGAAGTCGAGCTGATCGATGGCGATTCCAACTGCGCGCGCATCCCGTCCGGCGCCGGCGGTCACCTGGCGGCCGAACTGTCCGATCTCGCAGTACGTGAACAACCGCCCCGAGCAGGACTTGGCCAGGTGCGCTACGAACGGAGACGCGTATCGATCGGCGGGGGTCAGGATGTTCACTACGCAACCGGGGATGTTCAACCGTCCGCCGCTGCCGCCGTGGTTGAACAGCAGCAATCCACGGCGCTGCGCGAACGCGGCGGCCGCCCGCGCCAGGATGGTGGAGTACGGCCCGAAAAGCAGGTCCACGTTCGCGGCGAGCTCCGGCAGCCGCGCTTCGAGCACCGTCGGCTCGCTTTCGTCGTCGACCACCACCAGCTCCGCGCCAGCCTCGGCCGCCCACAACCGCAGCCCGTTCGCTGCCTGAGTCCCGAACGGCGCGAACCGGCCCGTCAACGACAGACAGGCCCCGGCGCGGATCACAGTTCTACCCGGAAGCGCCAGCTGTGCCGGCTGGCGTCGGAGATCTCCTCCTGCACGTACACCGGATTGCCGTACCGGTCTTCGAAGGTGGTCGTGGTGTGGACCACGGTCACGCCGCGGGCCAATCTCAGGATCTCTCGTTCCTTGTCGCTGGCGTTCCTGCCTTTTAGGTCGATCCAGGATGTGGCGAGTGGGCCTCGCAGCTCCTCGACGAGGCGGGCGGCGCTGCCGCGGATCCGTCTCCGTTCGGTCAAAGCCGTACCGGACGCCCAACCGGCGGGGAACCAGCTGCGGGCCATGCGAACCGGCTGCTCGTCGGCGAACATGCGGACCAGTCGCATCACCACGGCGTCGCCGTCGTCGAGATGGAGCTCCGCCGCGATGTGGCCCGGCGCGGCTACCCGGTCCTGCACGTCCAGTATCTCCTGGCGGCCGATGATGCCGTGCTCTGCGACCGTCGCATCGAACCCGGGGCGGCCGACGTCACGGTGGCGACGCCAATCCGCCGCGACGATTGCGATACGTACCGATGGTTCGGTCCGCACGCGCGGCACAGCACCCTGTCTCATGTCGATGAGACCGTCAGCGTGCAGCGTCTCCAGCGCGCGGCGAACAGTGACACGGCTTGTGCTGTAACGCGCGCACAGCTCGCTTGCTGACGGCAGTGCGTCCCCGGGCCCGTAGCGACCGTCGAGGATGGCTGCGCGCAGGTCGGCCGCGATCCGTTCTCGTCGAGACGACACGGTGCTCATGCTGGCCACGATAGCGCCACTTGGTTATCCAGGTTCTTGACCGGCTTCGCAGTGTGGGAATACCGTTCCGACTTGGGTACTCAAGTTGGGGTGAGCGGAGAGCCGTAATGCAGCCCAGACAGGACATCACCACCTCGGGCCGACGCCTCGCCCGTGATGCTCAAGGCCGTGTCGGCGAGGTCATGCCACCGCCGGTACCTCCGCACCTATGCGCCCCCGACAAGCCCGGCAGCGTTTGGCTCCGGCCAGTCAACGGCGGCCTCGAATGGTCCGTGCCTGCCGACCAGGTCACCTACCTGGTACGCCAGCCGTGAAAGACGAGCGCACACCCGCCTACCGGCTACGGCAGCGCAACGGCCACCCCGGCGGCCAGCAAGTCAACGCCGACGAGGCCGCGATGATCGCGCAGCGCGCCGGCGGCGTCGGCGACCACCGCTCGCCGCAGGGCCTCGTCTGGTCCGAGCCGGACCCCGGTGGACCTGGCGGGTTTTCCTACTACACCCTCACGCCCGTCTACAAGGAGGGAACGTGAGCGCCTGGACACCGCACCCAGACGCCGTCGTCCACGACCCCGCACGCGGCTGTGACGGCGTCCTACTCGGCCGCGCCGCCGACGGCACGTGGCGGCTGGCCGGCCTCGGCGACGAGCGCTGGAACACCGACCAGATCGCGCCGGCCGCCAGCCGCCCGGTCGACGAGTTCGGGCACGAGATGCCACACCCGCTGCGACCGTGGGAGCAGCCCGACTCCGGCTGGAGACAGGGCGTCGTGCCCTCGGCAGTACTGGTGTGAGGCATATCGAGATCGGTTTCGCGCATTCATCATCGCCAGCGTGGCCTGCACCTGAGACCCCCGCCGGCTCCGGAAGCTGATGACACCGCGATAGCGAACCGCGCTCAAGGGGGATCAATGGCGTCCGGTCGCGATGCGGTCGGGCGCTGGCGTGTCCAGGCCAGTGCGCTTCCGGAAACCCGGCTCCACGCGTACTCTCAGCGCACTGAATCGGGCACCAGGGGGAAACATGGATACGGACATCGCGCAGCCACCGACCGTGACCGACACGCCGCGGCGCAGTTTCGGCACCGCAGTCCTGGCGGCGACCGCTGTTGTCGCGCTCGGCGTCGGCTTCGGCGCCGGCTACGTCAGCCACACGAGCAGCAGCGCCAGCAGCTCCGCGACCACCGCCAGCAGCTCCGCGACCACCGCCGTCCACGGCACCCTCACGCTGCCGGACGGCGGCTACAGCAGCGTCGGCACCACCTGCTCCGGCAGCGGCGGTTACCAGGACATCAGCGCCGGAGTCGCCGTCACCATCGGCGACCAGACCGGCAAGACCCTGGCCGTCACGAGTCTCGCGGCCGGCACGTTCGGTGGTGGCGGCTGCCAGTTCGCGTTCAGTACGAACGTCGCCGCGGCCACCACCTACACCGTCACGATCAGCCACCGCGGCACGCAGACGTTCACGCCGGCCGATGTCGCCAGCGGCTTCAATATGACGCTGGCTGCCAGCTGACGCCGGGCTAATAGGGCAGTGGTGCACGAACAGCAGCTGCACGCCGACGTTGGCCGCGATACCCAGCGCAGACGCACCGCCGGCCAGGAACCACGCGCGCCGGTTCGTGGCCGCCTGGCTCGATTCGAGCTTGTCCAACTGCACGTCGCGTTTCTTCAGCTCCGCCGCTCCGCGCCGCTCTCGTTCGTCGGCCAGCTGCTCGCTGTGCGTATGGCACAACATCAGCAGGTCGAGCTGGCCCTTGGTCTGAGCGTTGCCGACGTCGATAGTGGCCTGGATGCGTTCCAGCGTGTACTTGGGCCAGCGCGACGGCGCTTCAGGTCGAGCGGCCCAGGACAGCCCCTGACGCTATGATCATCCCCATTTCTCTCGGCGGCTCTCTGTAGGTAGCGCTGACCAGCGGCGGAGCTTCACACCGCTGCTCCGGGAGCCGGTCGCGGGGTAGGGCTGCGGCCTACCCCTGGTCCGGCCAGACCGTGGCCTGAATCCGGATGTAGGGAAAGTTCGTCGCATCCCGCCCCTGGCTCAGCACCTGCACCACCGCGTACTGCCGCCCCGGGTTGAAAGCGCTGTGCGCCACCCGGAGGCAGTACACGGCGCCGGGGACGGCCGTCACGTGCGTCGAGTTCTGGGCCAGCAGCAGCGTGGCGCAGGCGTCGGGGGTCGGCGTGGCCGGGCCGGGCCACTGCGTGGCGCCGAGGCTGGCGAAGAAGGTGCCGTCGAAGCTGGCGCTGATGTCGGGGTCGCCGGATTGGTCCGGGCTGGGTGGGACGGTGGCCAGTGAGTCGCCGAGTGAGCCGACCTGGACGGCGCCCTGCCACTGCGGGTCCGGCGGCGGGGGAGTCGTCGGGCGTGGCGGTGGTGCGCTGCTGGTCGGCGGCGGGGTGGTGATCGGCGGAGGCGGTGTCGGTGACGGCGTGGGCGTGGGCGCCGGTGAGTTGCTGTCCGGCGTGGTCGGGGCCGGTGTGGAGGGCGGAGCCGACGTGGCGGGTGCCCCGTCCGGTCCGCCGCCGGCGGCCGGGGTGTCCTGGACGGTCAGTACGGTCGTCGCCGCCGAGGCCGGGTTCCCGGCCGGGTCCGAGCGCAGCAGGGTGATCATGCCGGCGATCGCGGTGAGCAGGGCGGCGATCCCGGTCAGGATGGCGGCCAGGGGTTTGGCGTTCTCGGCGAAGCGGCCGCGGTGCCAGCCCTCGCCGGTCCGACGCCCGCCCGATCCGCTCGTCACTTCCACCCCTGTGAATGAGAGCCTTGACGCACGTCAGGCTAGCCGTCCCGGGCTCGGTCGGCCAGATGTCCGATGTCCGATGTCCGGTTCCGGCTCCTGCTTCGACTCCTGCGCCTACTCCTGCTCCGCCTCACCGCCGCGGCGGACTGGGCTGCACCGGGCGTGGTGCGGGCGGGGGCAGCGGCCCCGGCGGCGGGTCCTTCGGCGGCCGCTGCGGATTGGTGGCCAGCCCGGCCCGCATTCGGGCCACCGGCAGGAAGTCCCACGTCGCCACCTCCAGACCGGTGCGGACCGTCAGGAACACGTCGAAGCCGTCCGGGACGCCCGACCGGTCTCCGTTGCGCAGCGGCGGGGGTTCGGTCCAGGCGGCGTTCACGAACCGCACCGGGACGTGCCCTAAGTACTTGCGGGCCCGGGAGCAGTCGGTGCCGAGGATCGACCGGCCCAGGCACGCCGCGCACAACAGCAGGCCACTGTCGGGGTCGCGCCCGAGGGGGTTCCCTGCGCAACCGCAGGAATGCTGACACCGTCGCATCGTTCCTCCCGCCTCCTCGGCAGCGGAGTCGAGCGTAAGCCCGGGTGAGGGACGTGAGCAGCGGGTTCATTGTCGGGATCACCCGGATGAGTGGCCGTCGCCGGCCCGCGCCTGCGACTTCAGTCGCACCCACCCGCCCGTCTCGAGTCGTACGCGGGGCCGTGGATCACCGCCCGGCGACTACTCGGAGACCAGCCCCTCGGCCGACGACCGGGACCCCCCTTGCTACCTACGGTTTCCTTGGGCTCGGAACCGCCCGCCCACATCGCGGTCCGGCCCCTCACACCACCACAGCCAGCGACAGCCACCAGGTTTTCCGGAGGGGTTCCATGTCCGCCATCACCCGAACGTTTCGAGAAGGCTCAGAGTCCGCGTCGAGCGGTTACGCGGTCCTCGCCCGTGATCTCGTCAAGACCTACGGCTCCGGCGCCACCGCGGTCCGCGCGCTGGACGGCGTCACCGTCGGCTTCGGCCAGGGGGAGTTCACCGCGATCATGGGCCCGTCCGGGTCCGGCAAGTCCACGCTGATGCACTGTCTGGCCGGGCTGGACACCGCCACCGCCGGCTCGGTGCAGATCGGCGGCGTGGAGCTGACGAAGCTGAACGACAAGGCCCTGACCCTGCTGCGGCGGCGCCGGATCGGCTTCATCTTCCAGTCCTTCAACCTGCTGCCCACCCTGACCGCCGAGCAGAACATCCTGCTGCCGCTGGACCTGGCCGGCCTGAAGCCGCCGAAGCAGTGGTGGGACCAGGTGATCGGGGTCTTGGACCTCGGCGGGCGGCTCAAGCACCGGCCCGGCGAGCTTTCCGGCGGCCAGCAGCAGCGCGTGGCCTGTGCGCGGGCCCTGATGAGCCGTCCGGAGGTGGTGTTCGCCGACGAGCCGACCGGCAACCTGGACTCCCGGTCCGGCGCCGAGGTGCTGGCGTTCCTGCGGATGAGCGTGCACGAGCTGGGCCAGACCGTCGTGATGGTCACCCACGACACCACCGCGGCCTGCGCCGCCGACCGCGTGGTGTTCCTGGCCGACGGCATCATGCGCGGCGACGTGGCGTCCCCGACCCCGGACTCGGTGACCGCGCAGCTGCGCATGATCCGGCCGGACCGCGTCGCGGCCGGGGAGTGACGAGGCGATGTTCAAGACGGCACTGGCGAATCTGCGGGCGCACAAAGCCCGCATGCTCCTGTCCTCGATCACCGTGCTGCTCGGTGTCGGCTTCGTGGCCGGCACGCTGATCTTCACCGCCTCCATCAAGGAGTCCTTCTTCGACAGCTTCGCCCGGCAGGCCAAGAACGTCGACGCGGCCGTCACCCCGGCCGGCGGTCTACAGGTGTCGAGCATTGAGAACCAGCAGGATAAGAAGACGGTCAACCCGGCCGCCCTGGACGCGGTCCGCAACCTGCCGGACGTCGCCTCGGCCGAGGGCCGGGTGCTGGGTCCGGCGCCGGTGCTGGACAAGACCGGCAAGGTGGTCAAGGAGAACGGCAACACCGGGGTCGGCGTCGCGTTCCCGACCGACGCCAAGCTCGGCTACTTCGACCTCTCCTCCGGCCACGCCCCGACCGCCACCGGCGAGATCGCGATGGACCAGGCCACCGCCGAGGACCGGCACTTCGCGCTCGGCGACGCGGTGACCGTGATCGACCACGGCGACCAGCCGGAGAGCTTCCACCTGGTCGGCATCTTCGACACCAGCACCGACAAGACCTACGCCGGCGAGACGGTCGTCGGCTTCGACACCCCGACCGCGCTGCGGGTCACCGGCAGCGCCGGCTACGACCAGATCGCGGTGCGCGCCAAGTCCGGGGTCAGCCAGGATCATCTGGTCACCGAGCTCAAGGACCTGCCGGTGCTGGACGGCAGCGGCGACACGTTCTACACCGGCGCGCAGCTGACCACGGAGCTGGCCAGCAAAGCGACCGGCTACACCAGCGGCTTCGGCACGTTTCTGCTCGTCTTCGCCATTATCGCGGCGCTGGTGTCGGCACTAGTCATCCAGAACACCTTCCAGATCCTGGTGGCGCAACGAGCCCGGGAACTAGCGCTGCTGCGCTGCGTCGGGGCCACCCGCCGCCAGGTGTTCGGCAGCACCCTGATCGAAGCGTTCGTCTTCGGCGCGCTCGCCTCGGCCGCCGGGTTCTTCGCCGGTATCGGTCTGTCCATGGGCCTGTCCGCGCTGCTCAACGCGGCCGGGTTGAACATGCCGACCGACCACCTGGTCATCGATCCGAGCGCCGCGCTGTACTCGATCGGCCTGGGTCTGCTGCTGACGGTCGGTTCCGCGGTGCTCCCGGCCCGCGCCGCCACCCGCGTCGCCCCGGTACAGGCGCTGTCGGCGCAGCTCGGTGAGACCCGGGTGACCCGCAAGGCCGGGCGGGTGCGCGTCGGCATCGGCCTGCTGCTGGCGCTGGCCGGCATCGCGGTCGGCTACGCCGGGATGCAGACCCAGGACCGGAGCCGGGGGTTCATGGTCCTCACCCTCGGCGCCATGGTCACCTTCATCGGCGTGCTGGCCCTGGGCCCGGTGATCGCCTCGCCCGTGATCCGGGTCCTGGGCTGGCTTCCCGGCAAGGCGTTCGGGCCGACGGCGCGGCTGGCCACGGCGAACGCCGGCCGCAACCCGCGCCGGGTGGCCGCCACCACCGCCGCGCTCACCATCGGCATCACCCTGGTGACGATGTTCACCGTGGTCACCGCCTCCATCAAGGCCTCCGCCACGGACTCCATCAAGGAGCACTTCCCGTTCGACTACCAGGTGGTCTCCGAGCCCGACCGGTCCGTCCCGGCGGACACCGTCGCCAAGCTCAAGGCCCTGCCCGAGCTGGGCACGGTCGCGGCCGAGTACGACGGCAAGATCACCCTGAACGGGAGCTCCGAGCGGGCCGGCGCCATCGACGCCGCCGGCTACCACACGCTGATCAACCCGATCATGAAGCAGGGCTCGATCAGCGACGTGGTCCCGGGCACCGTGGCGTTGCAGGACAGCCAGCTCACCTCCCTGCACACGGCCATCGGGCAGACGGTCACGGCCACCGGGCCGAACGGCGGTCCGGCCCTGACGCTGAAGGTCGTGGCCAGCTACCAGGACAGCGGCATCGGGATGCCGGAGACGACGATCTCGGTCGCCGACTTCCAGCACCTGGACCCGTCACAGGGCCCGGACACGGTCAGCGTGCTGGCCGAGTCCGGGGTCACGCTGGCGGCGTCCCGGGCGGCGATCGAGGCCGCGGTCGCCGACGACCCGCTGCTGACCGTGAACAGCGTCGCGGACTACAAGAACCAGCTGAACACCAGCCTGAACCAGATCCTGGCGATGTTCACCGCGATGCTGGGCCTGGCGATCCTGATCGCGCTGATCGGCATCGCGAACACCCTGTCCCTGTCGGTCCTGGAGCGCACCCGCGAAAGCGCCCTGCTGCGCGCGCTGGGCCTGACCAGAGCGCAGCTGCGCCGGATGCTGATGGTCGAGGCGATGCTGATGGCGGTGCTCGGGGTGAGCCTGGGCATCGTGATGGGCGGCGGCTTCGGCTGGGCCCTGGTGCACCTGGTGGCCAAGGCCACCGGCGTCGGCAGCCTGGCGATCCCCTACGCGCAGCTGCTGATCTACGTCCTGGCCGGCGCCCTCGCGGGCGTTCTGGCCGCGGTCGTCCCGGCTCGCCGGGCGGCACGGCAGACGGTCGCTACAGCGATTACGGAAGCCTAGGAGGGGAGCCGCCCGGCTACGGGGGCATCGGGGGACAAGCGGCCCTGCGCACTCAGTGCGCAGGGCCGCTAAGTGTTCTGGGAGCCGCTTACTGCAAGTACCCCTCGACCTCGCCGACCGCGCGGGCCTTGGCCTCGCCCGGGTTCTCGCCGGTCTCCTGCTTGGCCCGGCGCTGCCGCAGCAGGTCCCAGCACTGGTCCAGCTCGACCTCGGCGGCCTTGAGGGCGGTCAGGTCATCGGGCGTGGGATTCGGGTGCGACCGCAGGTGATGCTCCTGATCGACAAGCTCTTTGATGCGCGCGCCGATGCCGGCGTCGTTGGTGGTGTCAGCCATGGGACCACCGTATGCCGCCGCGCGATGCGGCGCAGTTCTTCGTGATCCACGCGGGCAGCGAGCAGGCCGACGGCGAAGAGGGGGCAGTGGACAAGCGCGCAGCAAAGAGGCCGACGCCGAGCGCCGGCCTGGGGAAAGCGCGGTCTAGAGCCCGATCAGCCGCTTCAGCCGACGGAACGGCGCGCGCAGCCACAGCGCCCGCTCCGAGCGCCGGGCCCCGCCGGTCCGGGGCAGGACCGCGATCATGGTCGCCAAGGCCTCGGTGGCGTTGTCGTCGTCACGCACGGCCGGCGCGTCCACCATCGCCGCGAAATGCCGGTCGAGCCGGTCCGCCACGGCCTGGTTGCCCAGGTTCAGCGGCGGCACGCCGACGCGCCGCGGCGGGGTCATCGGACCCGCCGTCGAACCGCTCGCCTGAGACATCGCCACCCTTAAAAGGTAGCGCATCGCACCCCACGCGGCACAGAGGTTCGGTGTTCCGTTATCCCGTTGTGCCGAGTGCTGAATGTCACACCGGATCAGGACCCTGTCTGACCAGGGGCCGACCCGGTATGCGGGACAGAGTTCTGAGATACCGCCGAATCGCGGTGCCGGCGGGCATCGGGTTCTGCTACAGGCCGGGCGGGAAGTTGTAGGCGGACGGGACCTGCGGGGTCTGGCTCTTCGCGCCGATCCAGACCGCGATCTCGTCGTGCGCCTTCAGCACGTACTGCGCCGGGTCGCCGGCGACCTCCTTGCCGTTCACGATCACGTGCAGCGCCTGGCCGGCGCCGATCGCGACCGGTCCGACCTGGGCGGCGGTCAGCGGCTGGCCCCACTCGGTGAAGAACTGCCCGAGCTTGAAGGGGGTGTCCTTGGCGGACTCGATGTGCATCACGCCGCTGGTGTCGTGGGTGTGCAGCGCGGTGATGGTCTGCGCGTTCTCATCGATGCCGACGTACTGCGGCACGGTGACCGGCTTGCCGTCGACGATCACGTCCAGGTGCGCGTGGTAGTGGACCTGGAGCATCTCGCTGCCGAGCATCGGCAGCCCGGCCTTCAGCGCGGTCGAGGACTGGTCGGGGTTGCGCGGCCAGTCAGTGCTGAATCCTTTGGCCGAACCGCTGGAGCCGCTCGACGAGCAGGCGGTCACTATCAGGGCCGTCACCGTCGCCGCCAGGCCGATCGCGGCCTGCTTGGGGATACTCATGCCGCCCAACCCTACCGACGCCGGAAGGGCCTCCAGTTCGAATTTGAACAATTATTGGCGTGAGGATCCTCACCTGCGAGATCGCCGAAAATCCGGGGGCTCGCGCCGCAGCGAAACGGGCGGCGCATCAGCGCCGCCCGCCTCAGGGATCCCAGGGGTTCCCGGTGGATCCGTCAGTACGCGTCCGGCCCGGCGCCACCGGCCCCGCCGGGCTCACCGAACCCGCCGTCCACGCCGTCCTCGCCGGTCAACACCGCGCCCACCAGCACCGGCAGCGCCGCCGTGACGTCCGCCGCGACCGGCACCTGCAACCGCACCACCGGCCCGCCGCCGACCCGGGCGAACCCGCGGCCCGGGGGCAGCACCGCCGGCCCGCCGATCTCCAGCGTGCCGCCGAACAACGCCGTGGACGCCCCGGGCGGCAGCTGGCCCAGTCCGACGCGGGCGTGTGCCTGGTTGCGGACCGTGGCCCGCAGTTCGGACACGCGCTCGGCCCGGCAGGACAGCACCACGGTCACGCCGGTCGTCCGGCCGGCCCGCATCAGGTCGGCCAGCAGGTCCTGCGGATCGGCCAGTCCGGCCCGCCCCGCCGCCTCGCCGAGCGAGGCCAGCTCGTCCACGAACAGCCACAGCGGCTTGGCCAGCTCGGCGATCAGCGTGTCCTCGGTGTCCCCGAGGTCGCGCAGCCGTTCGGCCCGGCGGGTGGACTCCGCGGACACCCAGTCCAGCAGGTCCATCGCGGCCGGCGCCGCGGACTCCACCCGCAGCACGCCATCGCGGCCGGAGAACTCCTCGAAGTGCCCGGTGTGCTCGGCGTCGATCGCGGTCACCAGGTGGCCGTGGCCGATCGCCTGGGCCGCCAGCGAGCGCAGCAGGTTGGACTTGCCGCTGCCCAGCACCCCGGCCACCAGCAGGTGCGGTTCGGCGGCGAAGCGGCCGTGCCGCCAGACCACCGGGGCCAGCTCCACCACCGGCACCTCGCCGCCGGGCTCGGCGCCCAGCTGCACCGGGATCAGGCGCGCGGTCGAGGTGGGGTCGGTGAAGCCGAGCACGTACTCGATCTCGGCGACCTTCCAGGGCTGGGCCGGGATCCCGATCGGCAGCGGCGGCAGGATCCGGACGGAGAGCTTGTTGCCCTCCTCGTCCCAGTCGTACAGGTACTCGTTGGCCTGACCGATCTTGCCCTCCAGGGCCCGCTCGACCTTGGCCCGGGAGTCGTGCTCGCCGTCCTTGAAGAACGGGGAGTACTGGAGCTTGAGCGCCACCAGCCGGTCGGCGTCGTCGAACTCCCATTCGGAGAACCCGTCGCGGTAGCCGCCGCCGGGCTTGAACCGCTCGTCCGGGTCGTGGGTGTCCATCAGGTAGGGCACCAGGCCGTTGTAGGCCGACTGGAGCCGGGCCACGTGCGCGTCGCTCTCCGGGTCCTTGCCCGGATCCGGGCGGTCCCGGCCCAGGTAGGTGGCCCCGGCCGCCCAGACCGCGATCAGCAGCAGCACGCCGTACGGCTGGAAGCCCACGGCCACCGCGCACACGGCGAAGACGAAGACCACCAGGTCCCGCCACTCCTTGTGCTTCTCGTGCCCGCCGGCCTCGGTCCAGTACGTCTTGGCGTCCGCGGCCATCTGCTTGGTCCCGCGGACCAGCACGACCGCGGGGTGCCCGATGTCCAGCGCCCGCGCCTTGGCACGCTTGGACACGTGCCGGGTGCTGTTCGAGTAACGGCCGACGGCCTCCGTGATCGGGTGGTCACGGAAGCCGCGGGCCAGGCGCTGGATGGGGTTCTCCGACCCCACCGATCCCGCCATGTGTGTTCGACCCCTTAGCTCTCAGCTCTTCGTCGCCGTCACGGCCGCCAGCGGCCGGGCTAGAAGTGCAGGTTGCTGATGAAGCTGGCGATGGATGCGCCGCTCTGCTTGATGTTCGGGGCGATCGAGGTGGACGCCAGGTAGAAGCCGAGCAGTGCGCACACGATCATGTGCGAGACCTTGAGCCCGTCCTTGCGGAACAGGATGAAGGTGATGATGCCCAGGAGCAGCACACCGGATACCGAGAAGACCATGACAGCGACTCCTTCGCCTGCGAGTGCCCGGCGTCTTTCGGTCGCCGTGCGTTCTACCTTGTGATGCGGTCGGCTATGGAGAGTGGCCGTCGCCCGGCTGGCGGGGCCATTCGTTCCCGATGGGAGATGAAAACCAGATTCAGATGAAGCTCACTTCTGGATTCTCGCCCAGCGGGACCGGCTTTTATAGCTGGAATGCGGTCGGAAGGGGTGGAGATTCACCCGAGCGGCGCAGCTGACCCGGTTCGGCCGGAACGGGAGTGCGAACGGGTGATGCCGGTGGGAACCCCGAGGTGGACGGGTTCTGATCCGGGCGTGAAGAGCGCACCGGAGAGTACCTCCTTGCCAAGATAGGCTCAAGGAGTTGATGGTTTAAAGCCGATGGATACGGGTCGGAATCGCGCCGCCGGGCCGCGGGATTACGCGTATTGAATTACCGGCGTTGAAGTATCGGCACTGATTCGCCGGGCTACTTCGGCGCGAGGGCCCACTCGCCCCGCTTCATCACGCCGCACACTTCCAGTTCGTCGTCGAGGACGACGAAGTCGGCGAATTTGCCGGCCTCGACCGAGCCGACTTCGTGGTCCAGGCCCAACGCCCGCGCGGGGGTCAGCGAGGCCGACACCGAGGCGTCCTGGATCGACAGGCCCAACTCGCGCACCGCGCGCCGCAGCGCCACGTCCATCGTCAGGGTGCTGCCGGCGATCGAGCCGCCGCCGGCCAGCCGGGCCACCCCGGCCGAGACCTCCACGTCCAGCGCGCCGAGCCGGAACATGCCGTCCGGCCGGCCGGCCGCGGCCATGGCGTCGGTGATCAGCGCGACCCGGTGCGGGCCGACGGCGTTGAAGACCATGCCGATCACCGCCGGGTGCACGTGGATGCCGTCGTTGACCAGCTCGACGATCACGCTTTCGTCCTCGATCGCGGCCACCACCGGGCCGGGCTCGCGGTGGTGCACCCCGGGCATGGCGTTGAACAGGTGGGTGGCCACCCGGGCGCCGTTGGAGAACGCCTCTTCGGTGATGCCGTAGCCGCCGTCGGTGTGCCCGACCGCGGCGATCACGCCGGAGTTGGCCAGCAGCGCGGTGGCCTCGATGCCGTAGTCCAGCTCCGGGGCCAGGGTCACCATCTTCACGGTCCCGCGGCCCGCGGCCAGCAGCGGCCGCAGCAGGGCCGGGTCCGGCGCGCGCAGCAGGGCCGGGTCGTGGGCGCCGCAGCGGGCCTTGGAGATGAACGGCCCCTCCAGGTGCAGCCCGGCCAGCAGTCCGTCCTCGACCAGGCCGGCCAGATCGGACAGGTAGCGCTGCAGGTCGTCCAGCTCGGTGGAGACCGTGGAGGCCATGATCGTGGTGGTGCCGTGCGCGCGGTGGAAGGCCGCGGCCCGCACCGCCTGCTCGACGTCGCCGGAGCTGAAGGCCGCACCGCCGCCGCCGTGGTTGTGCATGTCGACGTAGCCGGGCAGCAGATGGCGTCCGGCCAGGTCTATGGAGGCCTCGTGCGGGTCCGTGTTGGACGGTTCCGGTGCGGAGCCCGCCGGGCCCACCTCGGCGATCCGGTGGCCCTCCACGCGCAGCCAGCCGTCGGCTCGCACGCCGTCGGGGAGGACGATCCGGGCGTTCGTCAGCAGTGTCATCGCAAACCTGTCGGCAGAAAAATAGGAGCGGATGGAGCGGGCAAGGCCGGACTCGGACCTGATTTGATTGGTATAGACCTGTAAATGACGGACCCACGGTACGCCATCGGGGTGCATGGGTGCGGTGTGGGTCTCCAGCCGTACTCTGGTCTGCATGAACAGCAGCGAGTCCGGGGGCGGATTGACGGACCGGGACCGCGCGATCCTGGCTTTCGAGAAACAGTGGTGGCGCAACGCCGGCAGCAAGGAGCAGGCGATCCGGGAGCGGTTCCAGATCTCTGCGACCCGCTACTACCAGTTGCTGAACGCGCTGCTGGACGACGAGGCGGCGCTGGCGTTGGAGCCGGAGGTGGTCAAGCGCCTGCGCCGGCTGCGCGCCGCACGGCAGCGCGCCAGGTCCGGACGGGTGAAACGGGTGTCCGACATCGGCCCGGACGCCGACGGGGAGCCCCGGCCTGTGTCTAATGAGGGGCATGACCGGGACCGAGCCGCTTGACCGGGGATCCGCCGAGCCCGCTGAGTACGAGGGGCCGGCGTACCGGGATCGTCTGGGGCTGGTGAGCGAGCCGCGGCCGATGAGCCGTCCGGCGCTGCTGGCCGCGGTGGTGGCGGTCTGCGGTACCGGATTGCTGGCGGGCCTGGGCCTGTTCGGCGGCGCCCCGCCCAAACCGCGTCCGTCGGCCCCCGCGGCGAGCGTCGTGAAGACCATCGTGCCGCTCGCCTCGCGCGTCGGCGAGCCAGTCCACGAACACCCGGTGCACCGGCTGCATACCCACCATCCCGCGGCGCACGTGCTGCATACTGCCCACAAAATGCACTCGGCGAACCACGAGAGGCATTCCGCGGTCCGCGAAGTGGCCCGTCACCTACACAAGGCGGCATATAAGGGGAGTGCCGGCCACGGCGCTCCACACAGCGCCAGCCGACACTCCCCGGTCCACAAGGGGCTCAGGAAGCCTGAGCCCGCGGCCACTGCGCGGCCCGCAGCGCCTTCTGGGACGCCGCGTACAGCATCGCGACCGTCATCAGCAGCGACAGGCCCAGCAGCGTCGCGGTAGGGGAGAACCACTGCAAGGCGGCGCTGGCCACCAGCATCCCGGCCGGCATCCCGATCAGCAGGAACATGTCCAGCGCGGCGGCGGTCCGGCCGCGCTGCTCGTCCGGCACCGCCTGCAGGATCAGCACGTTGACCATCACCACCGCGGACGGGATCACCGCGCCGCTGAGCGCCAGGAACGCGGCGTCCACGAGGGGGGCGGCGAAGCAGGTCATCCCGAAGTTGCCGACCGCGAACACCATGCAGGCCACGATCACCAGCCAGCCCGGCCGCAGCACCTTGTGCAGCGGCTTCACCAGCGCGGTCCCGGCCAGCCCGCCGAGCGCCATCGCCCCGACCACCAGGCCGGTGGTGCCGGAGGCGGCGTGGTTCTGGTGCATCCGCACGATCAGGCTCAGGAAGACCGGGTAGCCGGCGGTGTTGACCAGGCACAGGGCCAGCGTGGTGGCCCGCATCACCGGGTTGCCCATGATGGTCTTCAGGCCCAGCAGCACGCCGCCGTCTGCCTTCCCGCCCCCGGCCTCGCCCTTGGGTTCGGATTCGGCGGCGTCGGCGGAGCCCGCGGTGGTGACGGACTTCGGCAGCTTCAGGAACACCACGGTGAGCAGCGACACGACCCCGGTGAACGCGGCGAACAGGAACGGCAGCGCCCGCGAGATCCCGAACAACGCGCCCCCCAGCGGCGGCCCGGCCAGCTCGCATCCCTGCTGGCGCACCTGCTCGGCGGTGAGCGCGGCCGGCACCTGTTCCGGCGCCACGACCTGCCGGATCAGCAGGGTGCGCGCCCCGGCGAAGGGCTGGATGGCCCCGAGCGCGGCGGCGGTGAGCAGCAGGTGCCAGAAGGTCAGGGTGCCGAGGAAGTAGGCGACGGCCACGGAGCCGGCCGCGACGGTGCGGACGGCCTCGGACAGCAGGAGCAGGCGGCGCCGGTCCACGCGGTCCATCAAGTGGCCGACCGGCAGCGTCGCCAGCACCGAGGTGATGAGCTGGACGGTGGCGAACAGTCCGGCCCGCAGCGGCGACCCGGTCATCGCCAGGATCACCAGCGGGTAGGCGATGTCAGCGGTCGACAGGCCGAGGAGCGCGGTGACCGCGCCGCCCCACAGGAGGTTGAAGTTGCGGTTGCGGCGCAGGGGGAGCGGCTTGGCGGTGGGCCGCGTGGGCTCGGCCGAGGCGGCGGCGGGCTTCGCCGAGTCGGCGGCGGTCAGTTCGGCGCCGGCCGTGGTCTCGGTGGTTCCGGTGGTGGAAAGCGCCCCGGCCGTGGCCTGTGCGAAGTCCTCCAGCATGTCGTCCATCGCCGCGTCCCCCGTCGGCTCGAGCGTTGTTGCGGTCATCGTGAACCCTCCCTGGTTCATGAACGTTCGCTCTAGCGAGAGCATTCACACCCTCAGCACTATTCACGCTTGAGTGAATGATGACGCATCCGTGAGCGTCTGGCAAGATGGAAGCCATGGGCAGCGACAGGACGACCTCTGACCTAGCCGGGGTGTTCCACGTGGCGCGGCGCGCCGTCGAGGACGCCAAAACCCAGGTGGACCAGGCGCTCCGCGAGGTGCACGAGGAAGTCGCCGGCGCCCGCGAGCAGGTCGCGCTGTTGCAGGAAGTGGTGCGCACCGTCACCGACGTCGACACGATCAAGGCGCTCGCCGACCCCACGCGGCTGGCGATCCTGCGCGCGCTGACCCGTGACGGGCTGCCGAAGTCGGCCAAGGAGCTGGCCGAGGACCTCGACCAGCCGCAGACCAAGCTCTACCGGCACCTCAAGGTGCTCCAGGAGGCCGGCCTGATCGAGCCCGCCGAGACCCGGGTGGTCTCCGGCATCGTCGAGACCAAGTACCGGGCGATGCAGACCCAGGTCTCCATCAACCCCGCCGAGAACCTCGACGAGACGCGCGAGGCCATGAACGACGTGATCGCGGGGAGCCTGAACGACTACCGCGACCGGATGCTCCGGTCGGTCGAGCTGGACAAACCCGAAGCGGACGAGGAGACGGCGAAGAAGCGCGGGATCCTGATAAACCTGTCGGCGACCATCTCCGCCGAGCGCGCCGACGACTTCCAGCGCCGGCTGGAGGATCTGGTCACCGAGTTCGACGAGTTCCCCCGGGACCCGGACGGCGTCCGGGTCGAAGGGCTGGTCTCCTGGTTCAGGCCCCGGATGCCTGAGACCGCGCAAGCTCCTGCCCCCGAAGCAGAGTCCGCATAGGCGGCCGCTCCATCACTGTCACATCGGTCGAACGCGGCGCGAAGCCCTCGGCCTCCCGATGGAACTGCGTCATCAGCGTGTGCGGCTCGACGGCGTCCTCGCCGGGCACTATCCGCCCCTCGCGGTGCAGCCGCTCCCACGCCACCTGCATGATCTCGCTGGCCATCCGGCCCAGGCCGGCGTCGTCCTGGTGGTGGTGCAGCCGCACCCCGACGTCGACCTGCGCCATGCCGTCCAGCCCGACCAGCGCCAGGGTGTCGATCAGCATCGCGGTCTCGACGCCGTAGCCGGTCGGGAACGGCAGCCGCTCCAGCAGCGTCCGGCGCGCCGCGTACTCCCCGCCCAGCGGCTGCACGAAGCCGGCCAGCAGCGGCCAGTGCAGGTTCAGGATCGGCCGCGCCACCAACTCCGTGACCCGGCCGCCGCCGGCCGGCAGCACCGCGGAGCCGGCCACCAGCGGCCGGTCGTACATCGCCTTGACCAGGTGGATGGGGTCGCCCTCGGTGGACAGCAGCGGTCCGAGCACGCCGGTGACCACCGTGGAGGAGAACGCCTGCAGATCGGCGTCCACGAAGCACACCAGGTCGCCGGTGGTCGCGGCCAGCGAGCGCCACAGCACCTCACCCTTGCCGCGCACCGAGGGGACGGCCGGCAGGATCTCGTCGCGGTGCAGCACCTTCGCCCCGGCCGCGGCCGCGTTCTCCGCCGTGCGGTCGGCCGAGCCGGAGTCCACCACTAGCAGTTCGTCGACCAGCGGGGCGGCTTCCATCAGGTCCTCGCGGACGGTGGAGACGATCGCGCCGACCGTCTCCTCCTCGTCCAGTGCGGGCAGCACCACGCTGATCCGGGCCCCGGCGGCCCGCTTCGCGTCGAGCAGCCGCGCCAACGGCCAGTCCGACGCCTTCGAGGAGCGCGCGGCAAGCCACCGCTCCACCTCTTCCAGCACCGGGCTCTCCACTCTGAAATCGGTATCGGCGACCACTTCAAGAGTAGGCGACCGGACAGACTCGCTGCTGTCTCGGGATCCGGACGGGTAGGTCCCATGAGGCCGTCTGAGGCTTACGCTCCATAGCGACAACTTCATAAAGCGCTCATCCAGAGGAGCTGAGGGACCGGCCCTACGACGCTCCGGCAACCATCCGTTTTGCCACCTCATCGTGGCACGGCGCGGTGCCAACTCCGGCCCACGCGGCAGCCGCCGAGCCGTGGGAAAGATGAGGAAAGGAACCTCGCGTCATGTCCGGCACCCCATCCACGGTCGCCCCCTTCGGCCCCGCCGCCCACCTCTCCTGTCGTGAGTGTGGTCACACCACGGATCTCGGCCCGAAATTCGCCTGTGAAGAGTGTTTCGGCCCCCTGGAGATCTCCTACGACTTCGGGACCGTGACCCGCGAGCAGATCGCCGCCGGCCCCGCCTCCATCTGGCGCTACGCCCCGCTGCTGCCGGTCCCGGCCGACGTCGCCACCCGGCCCACCACGAACCCCGGCTGGACCCGCCTGGTCCGCGCCCAGCACCTCGGGCGCGAACTGGGCCTGGCCAACCTCCACGTCAAGGACGACTCCGGCAACCCGACACACTCCTTCAAGGACCGGGTCGTCGCGATCGCCGTCCAGGCCGCCCACGCCTTCGGCTACACCACTCTCTCCTGCTCCTCCACCGGCAACCTGGCCGGCGCGGTCGGAGCCGCGGCGGCGCGCGCGGGCCTGGACTCGTGCGTGTTCATCCCGTCGGACCTGGAGAAGGAGAAGATCGTCGTCGCCTCCGTCTACGGCGGCCGGCTGATCGCCATCGACGGCACCTACGACGAGGTCAACCGCTTCTGTAGTGAGCTGATCGGCGACGAGCTCGGCGAGAAGTGGGGCTTCGTCAATGTGAACCTGCGGCCCTACTACGCCGAGGGTTCCAAGACCCTGGCGTACGAGATCGCCGAACAGCTCGGCTGGCGGCTGCCGGAGCAGATCGTGGTCCCGGTGGCCTCCGGCTCGCAGCTCACGAAGATCGACAAGGGCTTCCGCGAGCTGGTGAAGCTCGGCCTGGTCGAGGACACGCCGTACAAGGTGATCGGGGCCCAGGGCTCCGGCTGCTCCCCGGTCTCGCAGGCCTACAAGGACGGTATCGACGTCATCCGCCCGGTGAAGCAGCCCGACACCATCGCCAAGTCGCTGGCGATCGGCAACCCGGCCGACGGCCCCTACGTGCTGGACATCGCCCGGCGCTCCGGCGGCACCGTCGAGGACGTGACCGACGACCAGATCCGGGCCGCCGTGAAGCTGTTGGCGCGCACCGAGGGCATCTTCGCCGAGACCGCCGGCGGCGTGACCGTCGGGGTGCTGAAGAAGCTCGCCGAGGACGGGCGGCTGGACCCGGAGGCGCTGACCGTGGTCATCAACTCCGGCGACGGGCTGAAGACCCTTGACGCGGTCTCCGATTGCGGGCCGACCGCTGTTATCAAGCCGTCCCTGGACGCCTTCCGCGCGACGCTCTGAAACGGGTTGTTCGCGCATTCTTCATCGGCATGATGCCCCGCGAGGGGATTGAGTAAGGAGCATGGCTATGAGCATCACCGTACGGATTCCCACCATCCTGCGTACTTACACCGACGGGAAGGCCGAGGTGTCGGTCGCGGGCGGTACCCTGGCGGAGGTGATCGACCAGCTGGAGACCGACCACACCGGTATCCGCGCGCGGGTCC
This sequence comes from Catenulispora pinisilvae, assembly GCF_015356865.1. GTDB lineage: Bacteria > Actinomycetota > Actinomycetes > Streptomycetales > Catenulisporaceae > Catenulispora > Catenulispora pinisilvae. The sequence goes on along the minus strand of NZ_JAAFZA010000060.1, from coordinate 18,009 downwards.
TGGACGACGACGGCAAGCTGCGGCGTTTCGTGAACGTCTACGTGAACGACGACGACGTGCGCTTCGCCGAGGGGCTGGGGACCGCGGTGCCGGAGAACGGCAACGTCTCCATCATCCCGGCCGTCGCAGGGGGCTGACGCGCCGGCACCCCGGTGTGCCCTGAGAAGGACCGGTTCCCGTATCGTTATCTACTCACCGTGTTCGGTGCGAGAAGATACGCGGGGATCGGTCCGCATTTGTCTGCGCACCACTTACGAACCTCTGAAATATCTCTGAGATTTAGGCCTGTTGTACCGTGCGTCACATTGGCTAGTCTCAGCGCCGGTCGAACGATTCGGCGAGATCCCTCCAGCTCAACCCTCTTGGTACGGCGGGTGGTACGGCGGCGAACGCAGACCCTGGCTCGCGGGGTGCGGGCCGGAAAATGGGGTGGGTGTTCCAACAGGGGGTAGCCCACTCCGTCTAGAGCCGGCAGCAAGGGGAGTACGGAATGGCTCAGGGCACCGTCAAGTGGTTCAACGCGGAGAAGGGCTACGGGTTCATCGCGGTCGACGGCGGGTCGGACGTCTTCGTCCACTACAGCGCGATCCAGATGGACGGATACCGCAGCCTGGAGGAGAACCAGCGGGTCGAGTTCGAGATCTCGCAGGGCCAGAAGGGCCCGCAGGCCGACATGGTCCGCGTCCTCGTCTAGCGATCCGCAGCCCGGCACCGGACCAGTTCGTCCCGCGCCGGTCTCCACCACCGGGTCGCGACCATTCGGGGTCACGCCGCTGCCCGTCCGTAACAACCGTAAGCACCTACTCACCTTCAGGGCCCGCTCCCGTACTACGGGGCGGGCCCTGAAGTCTGTCGGCAGTCTGTCGGCCCGGAAGTCTGTGGACCGGCTCGCCGGGCACTGGCTTGCACTCCCCGAGGGAGAGTGCTAATCATTGAGCTTGGCAGTCTCACACCGAGAGTGCCAAATGAGAGAACCTTTCAGGCGAGGCTCCCCGTCACCCGGTAGGGACCGGACACGGCGGCGGGCCGTCCGTCGCGGGCGCCTGACGGTTCGCCAAGGATCCCTGGTGTGGGAGGTCTGTACCACAATGTCGAAGATCATCGCGTTTGACGAGGAAGCCCGGCGCGGCCTGGAGCGCGGCATGAACCAGCTCGCGGACGCGGTCAAGGTGACCCTCGGCCCGCGTGGCCGCAACGTCGTGCTGGAGAAGAAGTGGGGCGCCCCCACGATCACCAACGACGGCGTGTCGATCGCCAAGGAGATCGAGCTCGAGGACCCCTACGAGAAGATCGGCGCCGAGCTGGTCAAGGAAGTCGCCAAGAAGACCGACGACGTCGCCGGCGATGGCACCACCACCGCCACCGTGCTGGCCCAGGCGCTGGTCCGCGAGGGCCTGCGCAACGTGGCGGCCGGGGCGAACCCGATGGCGCTCAAGCGCGGCATCGAGGCCGCCGTGGAGGCGGTGTCCGGCGAGCTGTCCGCGATGGCCAAGGACGTCGAGACCCGCGAGCAGATCGCCGCGACCGCCTCGATCTCGGCCGCCGACACCGCGATCGGCGACATGATCGCCGAGGCGATGGACAAGGCCGGCAAGGAAGGCGTCATCACCGTCGAGGAGAGCAACACCTTCGGGCTGGAGCTGGAGCTCACCGAGGGCATGCGCTTCGACAAGGGCTACATCTCGCCCTACTTCGCCACCGACCTGGAGCGGATGGAGACGTCCTTCGACGACCCCTACCTGCTGATCGCGAACTCCAAGATCGGCAACGTCAAGGACGTGCTGCCGATCCTGGAGAAGGTGATGCAGAGCGGCAAGCCGCTGGTCATCATCGCCGAGGACGTCGAGGGCGAGGCGCTGGCCACCCTGGTCGTGAACAAGATCCGCGGCACCTTCAAGTCGGTCGCGGTCAAGGCCCCCGGCTTCGGCGACCGCCGCAAGGCCATGCTCGGCGACATCGCGATCCTGACCGGCGGCCAGGTCATCTCCGAGGAGGTCGGCCTGAAGCTGGACTCCGTCGGCCTGGAGATGCTGGGCAAGGCCCGCAAGGTCGTGGTGACCAAGGACGAGACCACGATCGTGGACGGCGACGGCGACAGCGACTCGATCGAGGGCCGCAAGAACCAGATCCGCGCCGAGATCGAGAAGTCGGACTCCGACTACGACCGCGAGAAGCTGCAGGAGCGGCTGGCCAAGCTGGCCGGCGGCGTCGCGGTGATCAAGGCCGGCGCGGCCACCGAGGTCGAGCTCAAGGAGCGCAAGCACCGCATCGAGGACGCGGTGCGCAACGCCAAGGCGGCCGTGGAGGAGGGCATCGTCGCCGGCGGCGGCGTGGCCCTGATCCAGGCCGGCAAGCAGGCGTTCGAGAAGATCGACCTGGCCGGCGACGAGGCCACCGGCGCGAACATCGTGCGCCTGGCCCTGGAGGCCCCGCTGAAGCAGATCTCGGTCAACGCCGGCCTTGAGGGCGGCGTGGTGGTCGAGAAGGTGCGCAACCTGGAGACCGGCTTCGGCCTGAACGCCGCCACCGGCGAGTACGTCGACATGATCAAGGCCGGCATCCTGGACCCGGCCAAGGTCACCCGCTCGGCGCTGCAGAACGCGGCCTCCATCGCCGCGCTGTTCCTGACCACCGAGGCGGTCATCGCCGACAAGCCGGAGAAGGCCTCGGCCCCGGCCGGCGGCGGCATGCCCGGCGGCGACATGGACTTCTGAGCCTCGGCTCAGGGTTCTGGTTCGGAACTGGATCGAACCGCGGGCGGCTCCGACTTCGGTCGGGGCCGCTTTCGGCGTATTCGAACGGATTTTTACCCTTCTGGGTGATTACTTTCCGGTTCGCTTCCCTCGCGCTGCATGTGGCGTGTGAGTCTATGCTCGGAGTGTGACGACAACGGGACACTCTGACGCCCATGGCGGTACCAGGGAGCCACTGATGACGATCTCAGCGGAAACGCGGCGCGAGTTCCACCGGTTCGACGACATGCTCGGCCCTGAGTACCGCGCTGAACTCATCGCGGGAGAGATCATCGTGAATCCGCCACCACACGGTACCCACGAACAGGTCTTCGCCAAGCTGAACAACCAGCTTGTGAAGAAGTCGGCTATCGAGATCGAGGTCTCCGGGCACCGGGGTATCGAGACGCCGTTGGGCGACTACATCCCCGACATGACGATCACCGAGCCGGACACCTTCGGGGGGAAGCCGCCGTGGGGCAGTCCCGAGGGGATTCTCCTGCTCGTGGAGATCACTTCATCGATGAGAGCATCGGATCGTGTTGCCAAGCGTCGTGCCTATGCCGCCGCGGGCATCCCCTTTTACCTGCTGGTTGATCGCCAGAACGTTGAGTCTGTGCTGTTCAGCCAGCCCGATGTCGAAGCCCAGGACTACCGGGCCGACATCCGCGTCCCCTTCGGCTCGGACCTCGAACTCCCCGCGCCGTTCTCCTTCACCCTGACCGATTTCACCCCGCGGGCACCGCGGCCCCGCGAGCTCTGACCGGTCCGCGCAGCCGTTGTCCGTAGCCGACCCCCGCCCGCGCCCTTGTGCCCCCTCTCCGATCTCTGGCGTAATGAAAACGTCAGTCTTCTGAGACGGGAGAGCGTATGGCCTCACCAGCGCGCGGGCACCACCGCATTTTCCGGTGGCTGAACCATCCGCGGCGGCTGGTGCGGTTGAGTCCGGGGCAGCGGCGGCGGTTCATCCTGGTCATCGGAAACACGATCGTCACGTCCGGGGCGATCGTCTTGCAGGTCTCCGCGCGCGGGAATCTCGTGGTGTGGACCCTCGCCCTGATCGCCGTGTCGCTGATCACCGGCATCCTCGCCATCGGGACCGAGTGGCTGATCGTCGAGGGTGCGGGGGCGGCGGCGGAGAGCGGGCGGCATCGGTGGCCGGATCCGGGCGTGGCCAACGGATCCGCGCCGGTGAGTCTGGAGCTGCCGCCCGCCGATGAGCAGTTCGTGGGGCGGCAGCAGCTCGACCAGTTGCGCGTCATGCTTCAGCGGGTCGCGAACGACGGGCGCGGCGCGCCGGTTCTGGCGTTGTACGGCATGGGCGGCGTCGGCAAGTCCTCGCTGGCGGTGCAGTTCGCCGAGGAGGTGCGCAGCGACTATCCCGGCGGCGTCCTGCACCTCTCGCTCGGTGCCGGGGCCACCGGGCTGGACGCGCCCGATCCCGCGACCGCGCTGGGCCGTCTGCTCTCCGCGCTCGGTGTCCGCACCGGTGAGGTGCCACCGGAGGAGGAGGCGCGGCGGCGGCTCTACCACGACCGCCTCGTCGGCCGGCGGGTGCTGGTGGTCCTGGACGACGCCAAGTCCGCGGCCCAGGTCCGTCCGCTGCTGGCCCGGGTCCGAGGCTGCGCGACGGTCATCACCAGCCGCCGGCCGCTGGGCCTGCTGGAAGCCGAGCCCTTCACCGTCGGCGGTCTGGACGACGACTCGCTGCGCGAACTGCTGGTCCGCCAGGTCGGTGCCCGCCGGGTGGACGACGAGCCCGACGCGGCCCGCCAGATCATCCGCGCCTGCGGCGGTCTCCCGCTGGCCCTGCGCCTGGTCGCCGCGCGCCTGGCCGCCGACGAACACCGCACGCTGGCCGAGCTGGCCGACCGCCTCAGCCTGGAGGAGTTCCGCTCCGGCGACGTCCGCGTCCGCGACGCCATCGAGGTCTCCTACGCCGACCTCAGCCCCCGCAGCCGCCGGGCCTTCCGGCTGCTGACCCTGTTCCCGTCGATATCCCTGCGGGAGTGGGCCCCGGCGCCGCTGCTCGACATCCCGGTCGCCGAGGCGTCGGCGGTCATGGAAGACCTGGTGGAGGCCCAGCTCCTGGAACGCGCGGGGCGGGGCGTGCCCAACGGCGCGGAGTATCGCTTCCACGCCCTCGTCCGCGAATACGCCGAGGAACGCCTCGCCGCCGAGGAGACCCCCGACGAGCGGCGCTCCGCCCTGGCCCGCCTGGGCGGCGCGTTCCTCACCCTGGCCGAATACGCCGAACACCTCACCGATCCCACCGTGCCCCGGCACGGCCGGGCCGGCGGCGTCCTGCCCTCCAGCGCCGAGCACTGGCACGTCGACGACCCCGACCTGCTCCGCTACGCCGAGTACGCCCCGACCCGCTGGCTGCTCGGCGACTGCCGGCGGCTGGGCCGCATGGTCGAGCGGGTCCACGAACAGCAGCTGTGGGACCTGTGCTGGGAGATATCCGTGGTCCTGGCCCGGGTGCTGGAGACCGTCTACACCGTCTGGAACCGCTGGGACGGCGTGCTGCGCGCCGGACTGGACGCCGCCACCCGGCGCGGCGACCGGCGCGCCGAGTCGATCATCCACCAGGGGTTCGGCGTCCTGCGCCACTACCAGGACCGCTTCGATGAGGCCGAGCAGCACTTCACGGTCGCCCTGCGGCTGTGCCGCGAGATCGGCCACCGCCCCGGCGAGGCCTACACCCTGCGCTGGATCGGCCGCGGCCACTACTTCGCCGGGCACTTCGCCGCCGCCGTGCACGATCTCGAGCAGGCCCTGGAACTGTCGCGCGAGCTGGGCAACAAGCTGGCCGAGGCGCGGGTGCTGCGTGACCTGTGTGAGGCCTACGCCGGTCTGCGCCGCTTCACCGATGCCGAGCAGGCGATCCGGGCCGCGCTGGCGTTGTTCGAGAGCGACGCCGTCGACCAGGGCGTGGACCAGAACGTGCGGCAGCCCGCCGAAGCCGCGCGGGCCCGGCGCGACCTCGGCATCCTGCTCAACCGCCGGTACAAGTTCGCCGAGGCCGAGCAGCAGCTGACGTCGGCCGTCGACACTCTCACCGAACTCGGGCACTGGTACTGGCGCGCCTCGGCGGTCTTCGACCTGGCGATGCTGCGGCTGCGGCAGCATCGGCCGGTCGAGGCCGAAGCGCTGATGTGGCAGTCGTTCGACACCTTCAACGACTCCGGTTACCGGTACTGGACCGCCGTCGTCGGCCGCCGCCTGGCGATGCTCCGGATGGAGCAGGGACGGGTCGAGGAGGCCGTCGAGCTGATGATGCCGGTGCTGGAGACGTTCCAGCAGCTGGGATTGGGGCTGTGGGAGAGCTATACGTTGCGGGTGCTGGCCTGGGTACGTCGCGAGGAGGGGCGGCTGGATGTGGCCGACCAGCATCTGGAGGACGCGGCGGCGCTCGCCGAGCGCTACGAGGATCCGTGGGGTCTGATGCGGGTTCGCTGGATGCAGGCTTCGGTGTGGATGGCGCAGGGGCGGGCGGCCGAGGCGGTGCGGCTGTACCGGGAGGCGGCGGCCACCGCGGCCCGGTACGAGGAGCCGTGGCAGGAGGCTGAGATCCTGGCCGACCTCGCGAAAGCCCTGCGGGCGACCGGCGATCGCGCGGCCGCGTCCCGGGCCGAGGCCGAGGCGAAGGAGGCGGCGGCGAGCTTCGAGCCGCAGCCGGCTCGCCGGCGGGCGGGCTCGGTGCGGTCGATCCGGTTGCCGGTGGGGCGGCGCGAGCGGCTGCGGCGGTGAGTTTCGCAGGGCTCTGGGTAGCACCGTAGGATCGCAGGGTTCTGGCCCGGCGCTTCCGCCAGGAGCGCCGGGTCCGGCATGCCTACCGGCCGCGCGGTCGCCGCGGGTGCTTCGGACGCCGCAGTCCGGCGGCGGTGAGCCGGGCGAGCAACTCGCGGGACCGGACCGGCGTGGCCCCGGCCGCGACCGCCCGGTCGTAGAGGTGCGACGGCAGGTCGTAGTGGTCCCGCTCGAAGCCCCGCGCGGGGACGCCCAGCCGCTCGGCGAACTCGTGGAGCTCGGCGAATGACGTGTCGCTCACCAGATGGGACCACAGGCGACCGTGGCCGGGCCAGGTCGGTGGGTCGATGAGGATCACGGGGTCATCAAAGCACAATCGTCGGGACGGCGAGGGAGCCGCCGGTGCTGCCGCCGTGGCTGTGCGCTGCTGCGCCTGCTACCTCGGCTTCGCGCCGCCGCAGCCGCAGCGCCGCGCCGCGACCACCGGGTCAGCTTCGCGCAGCCGCCGCAGCCACGGCTCCGCGCCGCGGCCGCCGGATCAGCTTCGCGTCGCCGCCGCCGCAGCAACCGCGGCCTCGACATCGGCCTCCACCAGCGCGGCGTTGATCTGCGCGCCGGTGAAACTAGCCGCACCCGCGGCCGCGATCACGCCGGCGCTCGGGTCCACGACGTTGCCCGCCGCCCACACGCCCGGGACCGAAGTGCGGCCGCCGATGCCGGTCTTGGTCCAGCCGGTGTCGGGGTCCTTCTCGCAGCCGAGGGCGTCGAGCAGGGTGCCGTTGGACTCGAAGCGCGGCACCAGGAACACCGCCTCGCGCCGGACCCGCGTGCCGTCCGCCAGCTCGACCGCGCTCAGCCGGCCGTCCTGGGTCGCCAGCTGTCGCACCGGCCGCTCCTCGATCCGGATGCCGCGCGCCGTGAGCTTCGCACGGTCCTCGTCCGCCAGCGGCTGGCCGTTCAGGAAGTACACCAGGTCGTCGGTCCACTGGCGCAGCAGCAGCGTGTGGTGCGTGGAGAACGGCCCGGTCGCCACCGTCGCCAGCGCCTGGTCCCGCACCTCCCAGCCGTGGCAGTACGGGCACACGTGCACGTCCGTGGCCCACAGCTCGCGCATCCCCGGGATCTGCGGCAGCACGTCGGTCAGGCCGGTGGCGACCAGCAGCTGCCGCGCGCTCGCCTCGCACCCGCTGGCCAGCGACACGTGGAAGCCGTCCTCGGTGCGCTCGGCCTTCTCCACGTAGTCCGTCACGACCACGCCGCCGTAGGACAGCACCTCGTCGCGCCCGAGTACCAGCAGCTCCAGCGGGGACATGCCGTCGCGGGACAGGTAGCCGTGCATGTGGTCGGCCTTGGCGTTGCGCGGGGCGCGGGAGTCCACGACGAGCACCCGGCGGCGGGCGCGGAGGAGCATCAGGGCGGCGGACAGGCCCGCGGCGCCGCCGCCGACGATGACGGCGTCGTACTCGGGACGCCCGCTCTGGGCGTCGGTGTCGATATCCTCGTCGTGCCGAAGATCCTCGTTGTGCTGAAGATCCTCGTTGTGCTGATCGTCGCTGGTCTGGGTCGACATGCGATCACCTCCGCCGCCGACGATGCGCCACCGGCGTGCCCCCGGGCAAGAAAAGTTGCCGACTTGGCAAACTGGGGCCATGGACGACCAGCTCGCCGCCGGCATCGGCACCCGCCTGCGCACCGCCCGCCGCACGAAGGCCCTGACCCTGGCCGAGGCCGCGGCCGCCACCGGCATCTCGGTCAGCACCCTGTCCCGCCTGGAAACCGGCGGCCGCCGCGCGACCCTGGAGCAGCTGCTACCGCTGGCCGATCTCTACGAGGCCTCGCTGGACGAACTCGTGGGCCGCGCCGAGCCGCCCCGCAAGCAGGGCGACGGCCGCGTCATCGTCCCGCTCACCAAGGAACCCGGCGGCCTGCGCGCCTACAAGATGACGCTCCCGCCGCGCCAGGACGACGACCCGAACCCGGAACTGCGCACCCACGAAGGCTGGGAGTGGATGTACGTCCTCAGCGGTCGGCTGCGCGTGCTGCTCGCCGAACACGACCTGATCCTCGGCAAGGGCGAGGCCGCCGAGTTCGACACGCACGTCCCGCACTGGTTCGGCGCCGCCGGGCCGGTGCCGGTGGAGCTGCTGACGCTGTTCGGGCCGCAGGGGGAGCGGGTGCACGTGCGCGCCCGCTCTCGTGGCCAGTGGGGGTAGGGCTACTGCTCCAACGCCGCGATCTCAGCACTCAGATTCGCCCGGGCGCGAACGTCATAGCGCTGCACCGCGACCGGCGTTCGGAACAACTCCGGCAGCTCCAGCAACCCCCGCAGCACCGCGGCGCGTCCCGGCCGGAACAGCTCGTCCGGGACTTCGGCGTACTCCTGCCGGATCGCCTCGGCGTAAGCGCCGTAAGCCGCGGCGTCGCCGCCGAGCACCGCGAGGTCGGCGTCGCAGAGCACGGCGCCGTTGCGGTCCCCGTCGGCCACCGCGTGTCCCTTCGTCAGCCGCACCAGTCGCGCCACCTCCGCGATCCGCGCCTCGGGCACGCCCAGCGCCGGTAGCTCCGCCTCGGCCAGCTGGGCGCTCAGCTCCTCGTTGTCGGCGCTCGCCGTGCCGCCGTCGTATACCGCGTCGTGGAACCATGCCGCGAACTGAACCGCCGCCACGTCGTCGGCGAAGTCGCCGAATTCGTCCACGCCGTCCAGTACCCGGGTCAGGTGGTCCAGGGTGTGGTAGCGGCGATGTGGTTCGGCCCAGCGGGCGACCAGGCCCTCGCCCAGGCGGGTGCTCTCCGGGGTGATGCCCGCGAGGATCAGCCAGCGATCATGTAGCGACAGCGCCATGGCCGCAGCCTACGCCGATCGATCACGACCGCAACGCGCGTGGGTGGGGCGGGGCTCCGGGTGGGGACAACGGCTCCCGGCCCGCGCTACTCCGCAGCCGCAGCCGCAGCCGCAGCCTTTCGAGCCTCCCGCGCTGTAGCCGCCCCCGAAGCCCGCGCCGCCATCGCCACGCACTCCAACACCGTCCGCGCCGCCAACGCCGCCCGCACCTCCGCGATCGCCGACGGCGCCATCGACAGTGACCGCGCCCCCAGCCCGACCAGTACGCAGGCCAGCAGCGGATCGGCGGCGGCCTCCCCGCACACGCCGATCGGCTTGCCCGTCGCCTCCCCGGCGGCTCCGGCCGCCCCGATCAGCTTCAACACCGCCGGGTGCCAGGGGTCCTGCAACGGGCCGACCGCGCCCAGCATCCGGTCGGCGGCCATCGTGTACTGAGTCAGGTCGTTGGTCCCGATCGAGGCGAATCCCGTGCGTCCGCCCAGGATCGCGCCGGCGGTCAGGGCCGAGGCCGGGGTCTCGACCATGATCCCGACCCGGCCGCCGGCCACGTCCAGACCGCAGCCGGCGGCCAGTTCGCAGAACCACTCGGCCTCGGTGATCTCGTCCACCATCGGCGCCATCACCCACACCTCGGGCGCGCTGGTGCCGGCCGCCTCCCGGATCGCCAGCAGCTGGGTGCGCAGCACTGCCTCGTTGCGTCCGTCGAAGGCCCGGAACGCGCGCAGCCCGCGCACCCCCAGCGCCGGGTTCGGCTCCTCGCCCAGCGGGACGAACGGCAGCGGCTTGTCCGCCCCGGCGTCCAGCGTCCGCACCACCACCCGGGCCTCGGCCGGGAACGCGTCGAACACGTCCTTGTACGCCTTGACCTGGGCATCGAACGTCGGCGGCTCGTCGGAGTCCAGATACAGGAATTCGGTCCGGAACAGCCCCACGCCCTCGGCGTCGGCCGCCAGCGCCGACGGCACGTCGGCGGCGCCCCCGATATTGGCCAGCAGCTTCACCGCGGTGCCGTCGGACGTCCGGCCCGGCCCGGTGAGCGCGGACGCGGCCGCCGCCGCGCAGGAGCGCGTCACCGCGGCCTCCATCGCCTCGGTCGAGGGGCGCCCGATCACCGTCCCGGCGGCGGCGTCCACCAGCACCGTCGTGTCATCGGTCAGGGCCAGCACGCCCGCGGCGCCGACCACGGCCGGGATGCCCAGGGCCCGCGCCAGGATCGCGGTGTGCGAGGTCGGGCCGCCCTCGGCGGTGACCAGGGCCAGCACCAGGTGCGGGTCCAGCAGCGCGGTGTCGGCCGGGGCCAGGTCGGCGGCGACCAGGACGTAGGGCTCGGTGCGGCGCGGCAGCCCCGGCATCGGCACGCCGCTCGCGACCGCGACCGCCCGGGCCGCGATGTCGTCGAGGTCGGCGACCCGGCCGGCCATGTAGTCGCCGAGAGCGCAGAACTGGTCGTGGTACTCGGCGAAGGTCTCGTGGATGGCGCGGGCCGCGGTCTTGCCGGCGTCGGTGCGGGCCCGGACGCCGTCTTCCAGCTCCGGGTCCTCGGCCATCATGGCCTGGGCTTCGAGCACGTCGGCGGTGGGGCTGCCGGCCGCCGTGCCCCGGGCGCGCAGGTCCGCGGCGACCGCGGCCAGGGCGGCGAAGGCTTTGGCGCGCTCGTCACCGGCGTCGTCCGCGGCCGGCCCGTCAGGGGGTTCCGGCGGCGGCTGGCCCATCCGCGCGACCGGTCCGGCCACCGCGGCGGTGCCGACTCCGACGCCCTGGAACTCGGTTTCCGAGAACTCGGTTTCCGCGGACTCGGCTGGCGCCGACCCGGTTTCCGTGGACCTGGCTTGCACCGGCCCGGTTCCCGTGGACTCGGCTGGCGCGGCCCCTGCCTCAGCCATCGAAGTCGGTCTCCAACAGGTCGGCCAGCTCGTCCACGGCCGCCGCCGCGCCCTGGCCCTCGGCCGCGGCCAGCGTCACCCGCTCGCCGCCGCGCACGTCCAACGTCATGATCGCGAGCAACGACTTGGCGTTCACCGGCGCGCCGCCGTCCTTGGCCAGGGTCACCGGCACCGGCAGCTCCTTGGCCTTGTTGACGAAGACGGCGGCCGGCCGGGCGTGCAGCCCGATCTTGGAGGCCACCGTCACGGTGCGCTGGGGCATGTCAGGGTCCTTCGTTATGGGGCCGGGGCGGCTCAGCGCCAGTGGAACAGCTCATCGCCCGCGGCGACCGCGCCGGCCACGATCGCCTCGATGGCCGCGGTCTCGGCGTCCAGCGCGATCACCGGGCTGACCGGGGACAGCCCGCGGGCCTGCACGTCGGCCGGGTTCCAGGTCACGATCGGCTGGCCGGCCCGCAGCTGGTCGCCCTCGGCCGCGACCAGCTCGAAACCGGCGCCGTCCAGGTTCACCGTGTCGATCCCGAGGTGGACCAGCACGCCGCGGCCGTCCTCGGACTGCACGACGAAGGCGTGCGGCTTGAGCTTGACCAGCCGGCCGGCGATCGGGGCCACGGCGACCTGCGGCGCGCGCTCGGGGTCGACGGCGGCGCCGGGGCCGACCATCGAGCCGGCGAACACCGGGTCGGGGACCTGGGCCAGGCCGATGGCCGTGCCGGTCAGCGGAGAGGAGATGGAGATGTCCATGGTGCTCACTCGTGGTGCTCGGGGCGATGTCGCCGGTGGGTGCGCACGCGGGCCGGTGCCGTACCGCGAGCCGGCTACATCAGGTCCTCGATGTCGTTGGCGATCGTGTCCGCCTCCGGACCCACCACCACCTGGACGTTGTTGCCGACCTTCATCACCCCGTGCGCTCCGGCCGCCTTCAGCGCGGCCTCGTTGACCTTGGAACCGTCCCGGACCTCGGTGCGCAGCCGGGTGATGCAGGGCTCCAGCTCGACGATGTTGTCGGCGCCGCCCAGTCCGGCGATGATCTGCTCGGCCTTGCTCACGGGCACTCTCCTTGTTCCGCCGGGCCCGCGGTGCGGCGGGCCCGGGATGGTGACACATCGGACATTATTCCACTTGGCAGTCAAAGGCTTGATGACCGGTGGCCCGGTTGCGCCGTCTGTGGAACCGGGCGCCGCCGGACCCGGCGGGCGGCGCCGGGCACGACGCCTTGTGAGTAGTCGACACCAGTTGACACCGATGTGGCGCCGGTGGTCTAGTCCGGTGACATGAGCGATGAGGCCGCGGGCATCGACCCGACCAGCTCCGTGCCCAAGCATCTGCAGCTCAAGGACCTCCTGGGCCGGATGATCGCGGACGGGCTGGAGCCCGGCTCGCCCATCCCCTCCGAGCGGGACCTGGCCGAGCAGCACGGCCTGAGCCGGATGACCGTGCGCCAGGCGATCAACGCGCTCGTCGCCGACGGCCGGCTGGAGCGGCGCCTGGGCCGCGGCACCTACGTCGCGCAGCCGAAGATGGACGTGCAGATCCGTTTAGTGGGCTTCACCGAGGACATGCGCCGGCGCGGCATGACCGCCAGTTCCCGCACCCTGTCCTTCGAACGGATCCACGCCTCCAGCGCCCTGGCCGGCCACCTGGAGGTGGAGTCCGGCGAGCCGGTGGTCCGCCTGGTCCGGCTGCGCTACGCCGACGGCATCCCGATGGCGATCGAACGCACGCACCTGCCGGAGCGGATCGTCCCGGGACTGGTGGAAGCGGGGGCGCCGGAGTCGCTGTACCGGTACCTTGCCGAGGAGTACGGGATCGTACTCACTTGGGGGGAACAGTCGATCGAGGCGGCCACGACCGCCGCCGAGGACGCGCCGCTTCTCGGTATTCGCTCTGACGGCGTAGTTCTGGTCATGGCGAGGCGTTCTTTTGCTGAAGATGTGCAAGTGGAATATGCGACGTCTGCTTATCGCGGGGACCGGTACCAGCTGTGGGTGCCGCTCGCGCAGGCAGCGCGTCCGATAGTCCGCAACCCGTAACCGAGCAGGGCACGCTCACCGACGCATCCATCACGCGGCTGCGGGGCTTGGCATTACGTGGCACACCGAGAGGACCACCTGATGAGCGTAGAAGCTGCCGCGGCGGCCCCGGTCCCGGCTCCGAAGGAGCCCGGGTGGGGGAGCAAGACGTTCGCGGTGCTGCAACGCATCGGCAAGTCCCTGATGCTGCCGATCGCCACGCTCCCGGCGGCCGGTCTGCTGGTCCGGTTCGGCCAGGACGACATGCTCGGACGCTTCCACAGCCTCAAGACCGTCGGGGCCGTCATGCAGGCCGGCGGCAACTCGCTGCTGAACAACCTCCCGGTGATCTTCGCCATCGGGGTGGCCATCGGCTTCGCCAAGAAGTCCGACGGCACCACCGCGGTCGCCGCCATCGTCGGCTACCTGGTCTACAACGCCGTCTCGATGCAGATGTTCGCCGGCTCCAAGCTCAAGGCCCAGGTCCTGGGCCTGGTGATCAAGAACGCCGACCAGGGCGTGAACGAGGCGGTGCCGGCCGGCGGGCTGAAGTTCGGGCTGGACATGAACCAGCCGAACCCCACCGGAGTCCTCGGCGGGATCCTGGTCGGCATCATGGCGGCGCTGCTGTGGCAGCGCTACTACCGGATCAAGCTGCCCACCTGGCTGGCGTTCTTCGGCGGCCGCCGCTTCGTGCCCATCGCCACGGCCGTGGCCTGCCTGTTCCTCGGGGTCGTGATGGGCTGGATCTGGTCCCCGATCGGCCAGGGCATCAACGACCTGTCGACGTGGATCACCCGCAACAGCACGATCGGCCTGTTCATCTACGGCACCCTGAACAGGTCCCTGATCCCGTTCGGCCTGCACCACATCCTGAACGCCTTCCCCTGGTTCCAGTTCGGCAGCTACACCAACGCCAACGGCACCTTCCACGGCGACATCGCCCGCTTCCTGAACGGCGACAAGACCGCCGGCCTGTTCCAGACCGGCTTCTTCCCGATCATGATGTTCGGCCTGCCCGGCGCGGCCCTGGCCATGTGGCGCGCGGCGCTGCCGGCCAAGCGCAAGGTGGCCGGCTCGATCATGATCTCGGCGGCGCTGACGTCCTTCGTCACCGGGGTCACCGAGCCGCTGGAGTTCTCGTTCATGTTCGTGGCGCCGGTGCTGTTCGCGATCCACGCGGTCCTGACCGGCATCTCGATGTCGCTGATGTGGAGCCTGGGCGCCAAGGACGGCTTCAACTTCTCGGCCGGCCTGATCGACTTCGCACTGAACTGGGGCAAGGCGACCAAGCCCTGGCTGATCCTGATCGTCGGGCCGATCTATTTCGTGGTCTACTACGCGCTGTTCAGCTTCGCCATCAGATGGCTGAATCTGAAGACCCCCGGCCGGGAACCGGATCCGGAACTCGACGAGTTACCGACATCGACCTAGTGCGTGCGCGGATGTGGCAGGCTGCCACCTATGTCTGATCCGACGCCCCTGCTGGAAGTCATCGCCGTCGACGCCGACGACGCCCGTGCCGCGGCCGCCGGCGGCGCCGACCGCCTGGAACTGGTCTCGTCGATGGAGCACTCGGGCTTCGACCCGGCAGTGGAGACCTTCGAAGCCATCCGCGCGGCCGTGGACCTCCCCCTGCGGGTGATGATCCGCCGCCGCGCCGGGTTCTCGGCCGGCGGCGTCCAGGGCGTGGCCGAACTCGTGCACGCGGCCGAGGCGCTGCGCCGGGCCGGCGCCGAGGAGTTCGTCCTGGGCTGGCTGGACGACGACGGCACGGTCGACATCGAGGCGGTCCGCGCGGTCCTGGACGCCCTCGGCGGCGCGAAGTGGACGTTCCACAAGGCGATCGACGCCGCCCCGAACCGGGCGGTCGTCTACGACGCCATCCGCAAGCTCCCCGGCCTGGACACCGTGCTGACCTCGGGCGGCTTCCCGGCCTCCGGCGACGGCCTGGAAGTGCTGCGCGCCGAGTCCGAGCACGAGCGCGCGGCCGACGGCCCCCGGGTGCTGGTCGGCGGCGGGCTGACGCGCGAGGCGCTGCCGGCGCTGCGTGCCGCCGGGCTGGACGCGTTCCACGTGGGGACCGCTGTGCGGGCGGCCGGGACGTGGGACTCGCCGGTGGATGTGGAGAAGGTCGCTTTGTGGCGGAAGGCGCTGGGGTAGCCGCGCCGACGCTCATACCGGGCAAGGTCGAGCGGGCCCACTGCGGGGACCGCTGAGAGCACCGCTGACGGCTGCCGACCGAAGTCGTTCACCCGGCGTCCATATGCTAGGCTGCTGCGCCTTGCCCGGTACGTACGGCGGTTCCGCTCCTTACAGAACCGCGCGGACCTCTGCCTGAAGAACCCCTAACACGCCCCGGCGCCATGTCGCCGTGCGCGCGTCTCTTCCTCTACTTCTTCAGGAGTCCGGCATGCCCGAATACAGTGACGCCGCCGATCCGATCGTCGTCACCGAGCAGTCCCACCTCGACGAGTCCCGCGCAGCGCTCAAGTCGATGCGCGAGGAGGCACTCACCCTGCGGGCCGAGGGCGGCAACGCCGTCTCGACCGAGAACCTTCTGGCGGCTCTGCGCAACCGTGCCAAAGCGCTGATGGACGATCCCAACATCCCGCTCTTCTTCGGCCGCCTCGACTACGGCGACACCCCCGAGGCGCACGAATTCCGGGGCGAGCACTACTACATCGGCCGCCGGCACGTGCACGACGCGTCCGGCGAGCCGATGGTCATCGACTGGCGCGCCCCGGTCTCGACCGCGTTCTACCGCGCCACCCCGAAGGTGCCGATGGGCCTGGACCGGCGCCGCCGCTTCGGCTTCGCCCAGGGTGCCATCACCGGCTACGAGGACGAGCCGCTGTCCGATCCGGCCTCCGCCGTCGCCCCGGCCGGCGAGCCCGGAGCCAGCCGCATCCTGACCGACGAGATCGAGCGTCCGCGCTCCGGGCCGATGCGCGACATCGTGTCGACCATCCAGCCCGAGCAGGACGAGATCGTGCGGGCCGACGTGGGCGTCAGCGTCTGCGTCCAGGGCGCGCCGGGCACCGGGAAGACCGCGGTCGGCCTGCACCGCGTCGCCTTCCTGCTCTACGCGCACCGCGACCGGCTGCGCCGCGGCGGCTCCCTGGTCGTCGGCCCCAACAAGGAGTTCCTGAAGTACATCGAGCAGGTCCTGCCCGCCCTCGGCGAGATCGAGGTCGGCCAGACCACGGTCGACGACCTGGTGGCCCGAGTGAAGATCACGGCCACCGACCCGCCGCAGTCCGGGGTGGTCAAGGGCGACGCCCGCATGGCCCAGGTACTCCACAACAGCATCTGGTCCCGCCTGCGCACCGCCCGGGAGGCGCTGCCCGAGGGCATCATGATCGTCCGCGGCTCCCGGCGCTGGCGGGTCCCGGCCTCCGAGCTCGACGAGCTGGTCGCGGTCACCAAGGAGCGCGACGTCCGCTACGGCGCCGGCCGCGCCATGCTCGCGCCGCGCATCGCCCACGCGATCCTCTCCCGCATGGAGGCCGCCGGCGAGACCACCGACGACCGCACGCAGAACGCCGTCGCCCGCACCAGCGAGGTGCGCAAGGCCGTGAACCTGCTCTGGCCGGCCATCGACCCGGTGAAGGTGGTCTTCGAGCTCTACTCCGACCCCGAGGTCCTGGCGGCCGCCGCCGAAGGGATCCTCACCCCCGAAGAGCAGGCCGGCATCGCCTGGACCGCGACCCGCCCGAAGGCTCCGCGCACCCCGGGCACCGCCAAGTGGTCCAGCGCCGACGCGGTCCTCGTCGACGAGGCCCACGACCAACTCGACCGGCTGCCCTCGCTGGCGCACGTCGTCCTCGACGAAGCCCAGGACCTGTCGGCGATGCAGTACCGCGCCGTCGGCCGCCGCTGCTCGACCGGCAGCCTCACCGTCCTCGGCGACATCGCCCAGGGCACCACGCCCTGGGCGACCCCCTCCTGGGCCGAGACCCTGAAGCACCTGGGCAAGCCGGAGGCACTGATCGAGGAGCTGACCCTCGGCTTCCGGGTGCCGCGCCAGATCATCGACTTCGCAGCCAAGCTCCTACCCGACGCCGCCCCCGGCCTACTGCCCCCGACCTCCGTCCGGCAACAGGGCGGCGCACTGGAGATCGACGCAGTCCCGGACCAAGCAGACCTCGTCGAGGCCATGGTCACCGCCGCCCAACTCGCCCTGGAACTCCAGGAGGGCTCCGTCGGCCTGATCACCGCCGACGCACGCGCCGCCGACGTCGCCGCCGCCCTGGCCACCGCCGGCGTCGAGCACACGGTGCTCGGCTCCGAGCCCGCGGCCCCGGCCATCGAGGGCGCCACCGAGACCGAGGCCGAACTGGTCGAGTCGCTACTCGCCGACACGGTCGGCCCCCGCCTGGTCGTGGTACCCGCGACGCTGGCCAAGGGCCTGGAGTACGACCAGGTACTGGTACTGGAGCCGGCCGAGATCGTCGCCGCCGAACCGCGAGGGCTGCGGCGGCTGTATGTGGTGCTGACCCGCGCGGTGTCGCGGCTGCATGTGGTGCACAGTGCGCCGCTGCCGGTGCAGCTGAGGTGAGCTGGGCTGAGATGGGCTTGAGCTGAGCTACGGGCTCATCCCGGGGCTGAAACCGTGAGTGGGGCCCGGAGAGCCGAGCCCCACTTAGGGCAGGGCTCGAAACGACCTTGCCGAGGTGGGCGGTACCTTCGCTGAGCTAACGCAGAGGACGAACAAGGTTCGGTTCCGCACGGTACCCGCCTGGTTATCAAGCCGCCTGGGGGCTGTTCGGGGGTCGGGTCTTTTT
>NZ_JAAFZA010000006.1 GCF_015356865.1 Catenulispora pinisilvae | reverse complement strand
CCCGGAACCGGGACGCGCCGACCTGCGCCACCCGCACCCGGTAACCCACACCACGCAACTTCAAATCCAACGGCCGACCCGACTCATGCTGCACCTGCGGACGCCCACCAGAGGCAGTAGCCAACAGCCGGGCCCGCTCCACCTGTTCCTCGTCCTCGTAGGCGTCGATCGCGGCGGCGGCCAACGCCACCGCGGCGTTGCGGTGCGAAACCAACCGGCCCTCAGCCCGAACCCGATCAATCCAGCCGGTGTCAGCCGAGGCATCGATCACCTCCGGCTGATCCAACAAATCCAGCACGAAACTCTTGTTGGTGGTACCGCCCTCGATCACCACCGAAGTCTCAGCCATCGCCCGACGCAACCGCCCCAAAGCCTCGCCACGATCCCGGCCGTAGGCAATCACCTTCGCGATCATCGAATCGAAATCAGCCGGAATCGTGTCACCCTCAGACACCCCGGTATCCACCCGGATCCCCGGACCCGACGGCAGATCCAACCGCGCAATCCGACCCGGAGACGGAGCGAAATCACGATCCGGATCCTCAGCATTAAGCCGCGCCTCGATAGCATGCCCACGCTCAGCCGGCGGCGCACCCTCCAACCGGCCCCCGCCGGCCACATGCAACTGCGCCTTGACCAGATCGAAACCGGTAGTCAACTCCGTGATCGGATGCTCCACCTGAAGCCGGGTGTTGACCTCCAGAAACGCGAACTGCCGATCCCCGGGGTGATACAGAAACTCCACCGTCGCCGCACCCCGATAACCCACCCGCACCGCCAACCGCTCCGCCGAAGACTTCAACTCCGCGACCTGCTCCGGGCTCAGCACCGGCGAAGCCGACTCCTCAATCACCTTCTGATTACGCCGCTGCACCGAACAATCACGCACACCCAACGCCCACGCCGTGCCCTGACCATCGGCGATCACCTGCACCTCGACATGCCGCGCCCCAGTCACCAAACGCTCCAGGAACACCACACCGGAGCCGAACGCCCGCGCCGCCTCCTGACTGGTCCGCTCATACGCATCGACCAGCTCAGCCTCGCCGGTGATCACCCGGATCCCGCGCCCCCCACCACCGGCAGTAGCCTTCAACATCAGCGGATACCCGATCCGCCCCGCCGCCTGGACCGCCGACTCCAGCGTCTCCACCGCGCCGCGACTCCACGGCGCCACCGGCACACCCACCTCCTCGGCGATCAACTTCGCGCCGATCTTGTCCCCGAGCGAACGCATCGCCTCAGCATCCGGACCGATGAACGTCACACCGATCCGGTCGCAAAGCTCTGCGAACGCCGGATCCTCCGCGACAAACCCCCAACCCACCCACGCCGCATCCGCGCCACACTCCACCAGCGCCCGCTCCAACAACTTCAAATCAAGATAAGGCCGCGCAGCAGCCGGACCCAGATCGTAGGCGATATCGGCCTCACGAACGAAGGTGGCATCCCGGTCCACATCGGTGTGCAAGGCGACAGTCTCGATCAACACGCCACTTTGCGCACTCAACTCACGGACCGCATGGACAAGCCGCATCGCGGCCTCACCACGGTTGACGATGGCGACACGACTGAACACCGGCCGGCCCTCCCCTGGACAGTGGCGGTTGAACACCCAACCAATGAGGTCAAGCTAGCCGCGGGCCGAATGGGACACGCCTTCCACATTGCCCGGTGCCGGGCGCGCAAGGCTTGGGCAGGTGCGCAGGCGCACGGGCGGCAGCGTCGAAGAAGCCGAGCCGACCCGCGC
Source organism: Catenulispora pinisilvae (assembly GCF_015356865.1). Classification (GTDB taxonomy): domain Bacteria; phylum Actinomycetota; class Actinomycetes; order Streptomycetales; family Catenulisporaceae; genus Catenulispora; species Catenulispora pinisilvae. Next base: position 107,989 of record NZ_JAAFZA010000006.1, on the reverse strand, counting down.
CGGGAAATGCTGGTCGGCGACAGCAGAGTCCTGCGAATCAGCACCGGTGAATCAGAGCCCGGCGAGTAAGAGCCCTGCCGAACAGAGCCCTGTCAAACAGAGCCCGGTGACAGCTGAGCGGAGGTGGTGCCGTGACCCCGGCCCGTGCGGCACGAGCGGTGGCGAAGTCGGCGCTCTGGCTGGCGAAATACGCCGTATGGGGATTATCCATCGTCGGCTTGGCCGGCCAGGGCCGCCCTTACCGCAAGCCTGATGACCCGGCGCCGGTCGAGAACCTGACCCCGGACGAACTGCTCTGGCAGTCCGAACTCGAATAGGGCGCCCGCGGGACAGTTCCCGGGACGCCCATGAAACGGTGCGGCGGCGGTGCGCCGCCGCCGCACCGCACGACGGCTACAGCGCCGCCGGTCCGTTGGGCTTCAGCAGGTACGCGAGCTGGTCGAACGAGGTGTCCGAAGCGATGTCCAGCACCGCCTTGCCCACGTGCTCCGGCGTCAGCGTCGGCCCCATGCCCGCCACGAAGTCGGCCACCGGCACGCCCTGGCGGGCCGCGTATGCGGCGGCGCCGCCGGCGCCGACCGCCGTCCCGGGCGACAGCGTCGGCAGCACCGCCACGAAGCGGATGCCCAGGGCGGCACGCTCGGCCTCGCCGGCCGCGTAGGCGGAGACGAAGCGGACGGTCGCCTTGGCGCCGGCGTAGCCGCCGCTGAGCGGGGATCCGCCGATCGCGGCGCCGCTGGAGACCGACACCACGGTGCTGCCCGGTTCCAAAGGCAGCAACAGTGCCTCGCGGGCCCAGCTGAACGCCTGCTTGACGTCCACCTCCCAGGGCCGGCTGAACGACTCCCAGGTGTGCAATTGCAGTGCCCGGCCCAGTGGGACCACTCCGGCGTTGAGCACCACGGTGCGGGGCCGGTACGTGTCGAGCAGGCGTCCGGCGGCCACCGGGTCGGCGGCGTCGGCCACTGCGGGGGTGACGGACGCGCCGAACTCCTCGGTCAGGCCGGCGGCCGCGCCCTGGTCCCGGACCACCGTGACCACCTGGGCCCCGGCCGCGACCAGGGCCGAGGTCACCGCGCGGCCGAATCCCCCCGCCGCGCCGGTGACGAGCGCGGTGGTCCCGGTCAGATCCGAAGTTGGCATGGCAGGCTCCTCAGTTCTCAGTGATCAGTTCTCGGCGATCAGTTCTCAGTGATCGCTTCTGGCTCTCGCCGCCCCCGCCTGTGCCAACAGCGGAGGCGGCGAGAAGGAGGCGTCCGGTGTTCGGCCACACCGGGCGCGCGGCGGGAGTGTCACCCGCCAGATATGGAGACCGCGCGGACGCCGCGAAGTCACCGGGTCGGAACCGGTGACTTCGCCGGTCCGGCGGCGATCGGCCGCGATCGGCGGCCTCAGCGGGCCGCCACGGTCATCGGCAGGCCGCCGCGCACCCGCAGCGTCAGCATCGGCTCGCCCTCGACCGGCCGGCCGGGCACCGAGGCCAGGCGCAGGTCGCGGCACAGGGCCGCGAGCACGATCGTGGCCTCCATCATGCCGAGGTTGTTGCCGACGCAGAACCGCGGTCCGGCGCCGAACGGTATATAGGAGTAGCGCTCGCGGCCCGCCCTGGACGCCGAGGCGAACCGCTCCGGGTCGAAGCGCTCCGGGTCCGGCCAGAACGCGGCGTTGCGGTGCAGCAGATAAGGACTGATGATCACATCCGCGCCGGCCGGCACGGTGAAGCCGCCGATCCGGTCCGGTTCCCGCGCGATCCGGGTCAGCAGCCATACCGGCGGGTACATCCGCATGACCTCCTCCAGGACCATCGAGGTATAGGTGAAGCCGTGCAGCGCGGCGGAGTCCAATGGGCCGCGGGAGAAGACCTCCACCGCCTCTTGATGCACCCGCTCCCGGACCTCGGGATGCCGGTCGAGCAGGTGCAGCGCCCAACTCAGGGTGCTGGCCGTCGTCTCGTGCCCGGCCAGCAGCAAGGTGACCAACTCATCGCGCATGCGTTCGCGCCCGGCGTTCCGGTCGGGTTCGTCGGCCACCGACTCGATGAGCCGGGAGACGACGTCGTCGCCGAACCCGTCCGGGTGCGCCGCCCGGTCCGCGGCCAGGGAGTCGGTCACCTCTTGTAGGTACCGCTTGGCCTTCCGGAACCGCAGCGTGCGCGGCAGCGGCAGCCACAACGGGACCGTGCCCAGCGACATCATCTCGAACATCGCCTGGTCCTGGACCGTCTCGAAGGCCTCGCCGATCGCCTCGAAGGCGCCGAGGTCGGCGTCGATCAGGGTGCGTCCGAGCACCCCGAGGGTCAGGGCGGTCATCTCCTGGCGCATGTCCACCGGGCCCTGGCCGGCCCGCTCGCGCAGCCGGTCCACCAGCGCCTCGGCCTCCAGCGCGATCGCGTCCACCTGGCGCGCCAGGCGTTTGGCCTGGAACACCGGCTGGATCACCCGGCGCTGCTTGCGCCACAGCTCGCCCTCACTGGTCAGCAGGCCGTCGCCGATCACCCGGCGGGCGTGGGTCAGGCCGATGCCCTTGGTGTAGTTCGCCGCGTTGTCGGCCAGGACGTGGCGGGCGTGGTCGGGATGGTTGAACAGATACAGGGTCTTGGGACCGAGGGGGACGCGGACCGCCTCGCCGTACTCGGCCACCGCCCACGCCATCACCTCCAGCCGGTTGCGCACCATTCTCGGCAGCAGCCCGAGGGCCGCGGCCCGGGATGGGCCCGGCGGCCGCCGGACGACCGGCGCTTGGATGCTCGTCGCGGACAACGCGGACCTCCTAGACAAGGTCCGGCGGGCGCCGGACCGTTCAGGTTCTTGTGGTGAGTTCCGTTCGCATCCTCGCCAGGCGGCGCGGCGCGCGGCTACTTGGACGTTGCCCGGGCACCGGCCTCGAAGTGCGCGCGGATGGCCCGCCGCCACAACTCGTAGGACGGCTCGGGCCCGGGCGCCTCGCCGGCCGAGGAGGCCTCGTCGGCCAGGGCCGAGGCGTCGGCGACGGACACGCCGCCGAGCACCTGGACCGCGGTCGAGGTGTAGTCCGGGACGTGGCCGGCATAGTCGCGCGCCTTCGCGGCCAGGACCGCGCCCAGCGCCAGCTGCCCGTGGTGCGGGCCGGCCAGCTCCCGGAGCCGGTCGTAGCCCTCGGCGTCGCAGCCCCCTGCGAACGAGGCGGCCAGGCCGGCCCCGCTCCACAGGTCCGCCTGCCGGGCCGGGGCGAACCGGCCGACCGCCCCGGCCACCCCCTCGGGCCGGGCGCCGTGCATGAACCACAGCGCCCGGCCGATGCCCTGGTCGAGCGCTCGTGGAAAGTAGTGCGGGGCCCCGGCCCAAGGGTAGGGGGCCGGGAGATACTGGCGGCCGATCCACTTGTCGGTGTCGAAGTAGGCGCGGTCGAATCCGTAGCCGTCGACGGCCAGCCAGCTCATCGTCGGGTGGTACCTGGTGTCGCCGAGGTCGGGGACGACCTTGCTCCACAGCCGCCGGGGCAGGCGGGCCATGGCGAACCCGATGCCGATGTAGGCCACGAACAGGTGCGGCGCGCCGGTGTCGAGCAGCAGGTCGCGGGTGCGGTGGCCGCCGAAGGCGTCGCGCACCGTGTACGCCATCGTCGCGCCCTCATAGGCGAACCCCCGCAGTTCGGGGTCGACGACGCTGAGCCGGCGCTGCACGTGGGCCATGCTGCGCGCCTCGATGGCCCATTCGAAGCCGCAGATCACGGTCTGCGGGACCAGGTCCAGCCGGCTCGCCGCGGGCGAGTCGGCCCCCGGGAAGCCGCGTTTGCCGATGGTGACCGCGTCCAGAGCCGGGGTCAGCGCCATCCGGCGCGCGGTGCCGAGGAAAGTGGGCATGATGCGGCCTCCCGTCGAGGAAACGCCGAGTCGGGCGCTGGCGCCAGCATCAGTGGACCGGCGCGGCCGCGACATCTCCCTGATTGCCCGAGGGAGGCTCAGCACCGCCGCTGTATCAGAATCCTGAGAAAGTAGGACGATCTCCCGGGGGTGGGGCGGGCGGCATCCCCGGGCGGCACCGGACCCCGCCGACCTGGCAACACTGTTGTCAGAGTATTGGGATCGCAGGTCGGGGCCGGGCCGTCGGCGCCGATCGCGGTATGCCGCAAAGGGGCGTCAATCACCGCAAGCAAGACAGGTCGCGCACCGTGACAATCCAATTGTTTTGGGTATGCTGGCCGATGTTGCGGGTGTGCTGCCAGGCAGGGCGCCATATCCACGACTCTGCGTCCGCACCGTCCACCGCCTAGACGGCTTCACCCTTCGGGCTCTGCCGTCGGATCCTGGTTTGCCGCGCCATCGTCCCGCGCACCGGCGGCCCCTCAACCCTGAACAGGCGTTTCTTCGCCGTTAGCAAAACCCTGCTGGCCCAGCCCACCACGGCAGCCCGGTACCGCCGGCGCACCCGGCGTCCACGCGGCCGCGGGGGTGCAGACGTGCCAGGGGTCGACGGAGGATTGCCGACCACCCGCCGTGTCACGAGTGTCGAGTGCACCATTGGAGTGGCAATGGACATCACACGTTTCGCTGCCGAACAAGCGATCTCCACCATGTGGAACCGCTACGCCGATCCGCTGTCGCTGGACGAGATCGCCGACTCCGCGATCCTCAGCAAATTCTACTTCTCCCGGGTGTTCAGGTCCCTGACCGGCACCTCGCCCGGGCGCTTCTTGTCCGCCATCCGATTGTTCAGGGCCAAAAACCTGCTGTTGGAAACGGAGATGAGCGTGACCGAGGTCGCCTACGCCGTAGGCTACAACAGCCTGGGGACCTTCACCAGCAGATTCACCCGCAGCGTCGGCGCCTCACCGGGCCGCTACCGGACGATGTCGCTGGCCGGCACGCACTCCGTGTTGGACATGGTGCCAGTGCCCGGTCCCGGTCCGCACGGGGAGGTGTCCGGGGCATTATCGTTCCCTGAGAGCGCGGATCTGCTCCGGGTCTATGTCGGACTGTTCCCGAGCCCGGTCGTCGAGGGCATCCCGGTGGCCTGTGAAGTCCTCCAGGCCCCGGGCCCGTTCGTGCTGCGGGACGTGCCGACCGGAACCTGGTACCTGCGCGCGGCCGCCGTCGAACTCCGGCAGGCCGAATCCCTTCCCTGGCAACGCCGTCCGGCACTGCTCGGCGAGCACGGCCACCACCAGGTGGACGCGCACGTGAACGTGCCGGTGGGCGAGATGACACTGCGGCCTTCGGGGTTCCTCGATCCGCCGATCCTTCGCGCGCTGCCCGAGCTCGACAACTGGGAGCTGACCGAACTGCACCGGGTCGCCTGAGGGATCCGTAGTCCGTCGGTCGGCTTGTCGACACACGCCTGACACGCCGGCGGTTCTAGTCCGCCGCCGGCGCCGTACCCGGTCGCGGCGCGGCGCCGGCCCCGGTCGCGGGGCACGGTCTCGGGCCGGAACCAGACGCGGATCAGGCCGGCGTACGGCCGAGCAAGGCGACCAGCCGATCGCCGGGAGGCGTCCGCGGCGGTACCGCCACCGCGGAGGCGAACAGCCCCAGTCTCCCGACCCCGTCGACGACCAGCGCGGACAGCTCCAGCAGTTCGAGAGCGGGAGCGTCCGGGATCGGCAGCGTCCTGCCACACGCGGTCGCGATGTCCCAGCTGTGCACCGCCAACTCCACCGCCCCGGCCGCGGCGACCAGGTCGCGGGGCAGCGGATGCGCGCCGACCAGGACGTCGTCCGGACCCTCGCCCCGGCGCAGGGCCTCGTGGACCCGCACCAGGCGTTCGGTCCGGTACCGCACGGCCGTGGCGAGCACGGTGCCGACGTCGTCGGCGAGGAGAAGATCGGCGGCGTAGGGCCGGGTCCCGGTGGCGCACCGGACCGCGCCGAGCAGGTCGGGGCGGCCGTCTTGGAGGGTCTGGATGAGAACGCCGAGCGAGGTGCTCAGGTGCCGCATCAGGTCCAGCAGATTCCACTGCGAACAGGGCGTGGGTGCGGACAGGTCTCCCCCGGTGACCACCGACATCGCCTCGTCGGTATAGGCGGCCACCTGCTCGAACAGACCGTCCGAGGGCCTCAGCGCCGCCATGGGCCGGCACCGGACACGCCGTCCAGCACGGCGGGCAGCCCGAAGCCGGCGAACAGGCCCGGATCGTTGAACGAGACGATGTGGGAGATACCCGTGGTGGTGATGGTCAGCACCTGGATCGCGTGGGCGTGCCAGCGCCCGTCCGGCCCGGCCCGGTAGCCGGCGGCGGCCTCCTGGCCGTTCGCCGCGATGGTGAGCATGGCGAACGCGGGCCCGCCGAGCACGTTGGTGCCCAGGAAGCGGCCGACGGGCTCACGTCCTTCGAACCAGAACAGGTTCGGCGGCATCTCCAGCACGACCTCCTCGCGCAGCAGCCGGACCAGCCCGGGAACGTCGGCGTTCTCGAAGGCCGCCGTGTACTGCTCGATCATCGCCCGGCGCCGCGGATCGTCCGGCTCGGTCAGCTCCTCATCGCTCGGCGCCGCCTTCTCCAGCTGGGCTCGGGCCCGCCGCAGCGCGCTGTTCACGGCGATCGTCGTGGTCCCGAGCAGGTCGGCGACCTCGGCGGCGGGCCACTCCATCACATCGCGCAGGATCAGCACCGCGCGCTGCTTGGCCGACAGATGCTGGAGCGCCGCGACGAACGCCAGGCGCACCGAGTCCCGGACGGCCACGATCGCCGCCGGGTCGCTCACCAGCAGATCCGGGAGCGGCTGGAGCCACTGCACCTCGCCGCCGCCGGGCGCGGGCCCGGGCCGGTCGGCGTCCGGGTTCGGCCCGCCCAGGCCCGTCGGCAGCACCCGGCGGCTGCGGTGCTCCAAGGCGCTCAGGCAGGCGCTGGTCGCGATCCGGTACAGCCAGATGCGCAGCGAGGAGCGCCCTTCGAACCGGTCGTAGCCGCGCCAGGCCCGCAGATACGTCTCCTGCACCAGGTCCTCGGCGTCGTGGACCGAGCCGAGCATGCGGTAGCAGTGCACCAGCAGTTCGCGGCGGTGCGGCTCGACCAGCCGGATGAACTCCTCGTCGTCGCGCGGGGTGGCCGGACGGGCCCGGTCGACGGCTGTCCGCGGGGTCACCGCGACCCCGCCGTTCGTGTCGGCCATCTTGTCCTCCTCGCCTGCGTCCGCCGGCGTGGCGTCGGCGGGGATTTTCGCACTCACAGGTAAGGACTCCGGTCGATCGCGAAACTCACCGGGTCCAGGAGAAGGATTACTCACTTGCGGTATCTTCCGCCCCACGGCTGTACCCACACCCCGAGCCCAGACCGGCTGTGTGCGATCCGCCACCGCCGGTGATCGCGCCCGGCGCGCAGCGGGGCAATCCGGAGGATGCCCGGCCCGAAGGGCAGTTCCGATGATGAGACCGGGCCGCGGATCGCCGCGGCCCACCGCGGTCTGCCAGACCAGACCACAGGGAGGAACGCGTGGAAGAGTCCTCTGTCGAGCGTGCTCCGGACGTACGGACACTGACCCTTGAGGCGTTCGCGGACACCGTCATCCCGGGAGAGAAACGCTGGCCCGGGGACCGGGCGATCGCGGGCGTCTCCACCGGCGGCGGATCCGTGCAGGCCGGAGCGCTCGCCGTCTTGGAAATGCCCGAGGGCGGCATGGCCCCGGCGCTCGACGACGTGGTCGCCGCGCTCAACATCCATGCCGAGCACCACCGCGACCGGGTGGGCCTGCCCACCGACGAGGAAGTGCCGCCGTTCACGGCGCTCCCGTGGGCGGACCGTACCGCCGTACTGAACGTGCTGACGGCCGTCGGCCATCCGGAGAAGGAGCTGTGGACCGGGTTGGCGTTGTTCTGCTACATGGCCTTCGACACCGGGGCCCACCTGCCGACCACCGAAGCCCTCGCCGAGGGGCATCCGGGCCTGACCCTGATGCGGTTCGAGACCCCCGACGCCGACGGCCTGTGGCGCTTCCCCGACTACTCCTATCGCAGGCCACTGTCCAAGCTGCACCCCGACACGCTGGAGAACGGGAGCCTGAAATGACCGCCGGGAGCGTGGAATCCACCGACGTACTCATCATCGGCAGCGGGTTCGGCGGGTCCATCCCCGCCTACCACCTCGCCGCCGGCGGTGCGCGGGTGCTGGTCCTGGAACGCGGGCCGTGGCTGGCCGCCGAGGAGTTCGACCACGACCTGCGGCTGGGCACGTCCTCGACCCGGGTGTTCGAGTTCGTGGTCGGCCAGGGGATGAGCGTGCTGAGCGGCAACTGCGTCGGCGGCGGCAGCGTGGTGTACTTCGCCGCCATGCCGCGGGCGCCGCGGTTCGTCTTCGACCGGCAGGGGTCGATCGGGCACCGGCTGTGGCCGGCCGCGATCACCCGCGACGCCCTGGAGCCCTGGTACGAGCGGGTGGAGGAGGCGCTGCCGATCAGCCAGGCGAGCTGGGACACCACCACCTACGCCGGCGGGCTGTGGGCCGCGGCGTGCGACCACGCCGGGCGCACCTGCAACCCGGTCCCGGCGGCGGTCGACTCGGACCTGTGCACCAACTGCAACTGGATGATGTCGGGCTGCCGGTTCGACGCAAAGCGCTCGCTGCTGCTGAACTACCTGCCGGCCGCACTCGAACACGGCGCCGAGATCCGGCCGCTGCACGAGGTGCAGCGGATCACCCGGCTCGCCGACGGCGGCTACCGCGTGCACTACAACACCGTCGACGAGGTCGACTACCGGGTGGTGACCGGCGGCGGGACGGTGGACGCGAAGGTCGTCATCGTGGCCGCCGGCGCCGGTGCCACCCCGGTGATCCTGCAACGCTCCGAACCCGCCCTGGGCACGATGCCGCACGCCGTGGGCCGGTACTTCTCGGGCAACGGCGAGCGGCTGAACACCGCCGTGATCGACGAGGACAAGGCCCGCGACCTGCTGGGCCTGGACCGCGGGGACGGCCGCGCGTACCAGGCCTACCAGATCGGCCGCGGGCCCACGGTGGCCTCCTGGGACCGGCTGGACGGCTCCCGTCCGGAATTCGAGCGCTACTCGCTGGAGCAGCTGTACTTCCCGCCGGGCCTGGGCACCGTGCTGGCCCAGGTCCCCGGCGCCGACGGGCCCAGCTGGTTCGGGCCGGGCAAGAAGGAGCTGCTGCGGGACTGGAAGTCCTGGCTGACCATCTTCACCATGTCCGAGGACGACAACGAAGGGGTCTTCGGCGCGCCACCGCCCACCGGCAACGCGAACCGCTTCTCCCAGCAGATGTTCGGCTTCGGCACGATCTCCTACGAGCCGACCGACAACACACTGCGCGGCTGGGAGAAGTCCGACGCCGACGTACGGGAGATCCTGGAGAAGGACGGCCTGGCCGAGGTCCTGCCCTGGACCAACGACGTGATCGGCGCCTACACGGTGCACCCGCTGGCGTCCTGCCGGATCGGCGACGACCCGGCGACCTCGGCCCTGGACGACCGGCACGAGCTGCGCGGGCACCCGGGGATCTTCGTGACCGACGGCTCGGCGGTACCGGCCGGCCTGACGGTCAACCCCGCCTTCACCATCGCGGCGCTGGCCGAGCGCGCGGTGCCCGGGATCGTCGCGGCCCTGCGGGAGCGCGGTGTCCAGGTCGTCTACGGCGCCCCGTCCCCGTCGGGCGCGGCCGGCGGACGGCGGGCCACCCGCGAGTTCGCGCGCGCCGCCGCCCGCTGAACCGGACGCCGGATCTGTACTGGACGCAGGATCTGTACTCGACGCCAGATCTGTACTCGACGCCGAATCTGTACTGGACGCCGGACCTGACGCCACGGACCCTGTGCGCTGTCCTTATATATAGGACGCGCGCACAGGGCCCGTGGCGTCTCAGCGTTCTACCGTCTCCGCCGGCGGGGTGAACGGACCCCACCCGAAGGCCGGCATCCACGGCCGCGGGTCCGTGCTCCAGTCCAGGGCGGCGATCTGGTAGGGCGTGCGGCGCCCGACCAGCGAGCGGTACACCTCCACTCGGCTGCCGCGCACGACCGCGGCCGGCCGGCCCTTGCCGATGTTCCGGGAGAAGTCCTCGGTCTCGATGCGTATCGGCGGCAACCCGCGCCACAGGACCGCGCCGGCGAAGCCGGTCAGCGCCACCTCGAAGGCCCCGGGGAAGGCGGGGTGGTCGTGGGGCAGCGGCGCGTCGAGCGCGACCCGCGCGTCGTACTCATGGGTGAAGGCGTCCATGAGCAGCAGGGACCCGGCCGCCGGGCCCGGCAGAGCGGCCACCGCCTGCTCGACGACGGCGGCGCTGCGGACCCACTCGCTCAACAGCTCGCCCGGCCCCGGCGCCTCCAGGCACATCGGCCGGTCCGACAGCTCGGGGGTGGCGGTGTTCGTCTCCGCGAGGCGGCAGTTCTCGACCAGGTGGGCCAGCAGGCGGCCGACGGTCCAGCCCGGACAGGCCGGCACCGGCCGGCGCTCGGAGTCCGGGTGGGCCTGGATCAGAGCGGTGACACGCTCGCGCGTGTTGCGGTAGGCGACGTAGTGTGGAACCGGTTGCCAGGCCGAGGAGGCGCTGCGGGTGAAGGCGTCGGCATCGTATGCCATGGGGAGGCCCCTCAGTATTATCTCAGAGTACCCGGTTGTAGTGGGCCGTAACCGACCGCTGCAGATCAGGGCCGTTCATGGAGCCGACCCTACTACGGCCCCGGCCGAGGGCCAGGACGGCCTGACCGGCGCGGCGAGAGGGATGGCCGAGGCGGCGCGGACCGATCATCTGTGGCTTGTGGTGGCGATCGCCTCCTCGGTGACGACCCAGCGGGCGATGACGCTCGACGCGCGGGTTCGCCGTCGTCTGTCCGCTGCCGGTGGCAGTGGCGATGCCGAAGGTGTGATTACTGTCGAGTTACATCGTCGGATACCGAGCAGGCCGACGTTTCTCGCAACGTGCTCAACTCCCCCGGCAGCCGATCTCGGGCGGGCAGCGGCGCGGGGCGGGCGCGGGCGGCGTCATCGCACCGCCGGTGAACACGGCGGCGGCGCGGACCGCAGCCAAGGCCAAGGCGGCGGCGCCGGAACACTCAGCAGGTCAGCCGGCCGGCTCGGGGCCGGCACGATCGGCGGGGGCAGAACAGCAGTCTTGCGTCGCGAGGTGTTCGATGCTCGGCTCCGATCGGCAACGTCGGCATGGGTACGTACGGCTCGGCCGAGGAGCGTCTCGTCCCGCGGCGGAGGCAGCCGCCGCCGCGCTCCCCGGCCGGGCGCGCTAAGAAGAAGACTCGGTTCGCGCGCGAAACTCACCGCGATGGAACGGGCACGGCGTGCGCGGGACGAAACAGTGCCGGAGTACAAGGGATCGACGACCCTTTCCCGCACGCACGCCGCCGCGTCCCGGACACGCCGGATGGCCCGGACGTCATGACGTCCGGGCCATCTCCCGCACCGGTCGGCCCGCGCCCGCGCCGAAGGCAGCGCGCACGCGACGCCGGCGGCGGCCCCTCTGCCGCCGCCCCGCACCGGCCGACCGGATCCGGACCGGCGGCCGCGGGCACCCGGCCGCCACGGCGCCGAAGCGCTGTCAGGCCGCCGGCACGTTGAGCGGGCTGTTCTGGTACGCGGCGAGCAGCCACTTGCCCTGGAGCTTCACGCACACCCAGGTGGCCCGGATGGCGCGCTGCGGCGCCACCTCGGTCTCCCCGGGGGCCAGCACGCCGCCCTCAGTGACCATGATCGCGGTGTCGGCGGTGTGGAAGTGGGTGACCAGCGGGCGGCCGGTGACCTTGGTACCCTTGTAAGGGCCCTGATAGGCCTGGGCCATGAAGCCCTGGATGTGCGCGCGCCCGTCGAGCAGGATGTCGCCCGGCAGCACCACGGTGCCGGCCGGCGCGAACAGGTCGGCGAACTTCTTGGCGTCGTGCTCGGACCAGGCGACCTCCAGCTGGTCGACGAGCGCGTGCACCGCCGCGGTGTCGGCAGCGGTCTCCGGGGTGGTCTGGGTCATGTCTTCCGCCTTTCAGTGGGCTGATCGAAGTCCGATCACACAGGCGGCCGGGTGCCGGCCACGATCCCATCCTCCGATCGCCGCCGGGGCGCCGGCATCTTCGGGATTGCCGCGTGCCTGCCGGTGCGGTTCCGCACGTCAGGAGAAGCCCGGCTGCGAAGCCCGGCCAGATACTCGACTCGGATTCCCGGTGCGCCCCGTCCGCGCACGCCCCCCGTTCACCTCCGTTCCGCGGCCCGGCGCCGCCGGCGGGGCGCACCGGTGTCCGCCAGCTCGCGCCGACTTCCGTGTGGAAAGGATCCGCTATGACCGGACAGAACGATGTGTACGCCGACCTGGCCGCCGAGGGCGACGCGCTGGACCGGCTGGTCGCCGGCCTGGACGGCCCCGGCTGGGCGACCCCGACCCCCTCCCCCGGCTGGACCGTCGCCGACCAGATCGCCCACCTGGCCTTCATCGCCCACCTGGCGGTGCTGTCCTCGACCGATCCCGAGGCCTTCGAGATCGAGGCGGCCCCGTCCCGGGTGGACTTCCAGGGCTCGGTGGACGCCAAGCTCGCCGAGTACATGGCCGACAGCCCCGAGGGGATCCTTCAGCGCTGGCGCACCAACCGGGAGAAGGGCGCCCAGGGGCTGGCCGCGATGGAGGGCCAGATGGTGCCCTGGCTCCAGACCCCGCTGCCGGCGTCCGTGCTGGCCACCGCCGGGATCATGGAGCTGTTCGGCCACGGCCAGGACGTCGCCGACGCGCTGCGGGTCAAGCGCGAGCGCACCGACCGGATCGTCCACCTGACCTACTTCGGCCTGCTGACCCGGGCCTTCGGCTACGTCGCGCACGGCGAGGAGCCGCCGACCGAGCCGGTCCGGCTGGACCTGGTCGCCCCCTCCGGCGCGAAGTGGACCTTCGGGCCCGAGGACGCCGCCGAGTACGTCACCGGCTCGGCCTGGGACTTCTGCCTGCTGATCCTGCGCCGCCGGCACCGTGCCGACCTGGACCTGACCGCCTACGGCGCCGAGGCCTCGCACTGGCTGGACGTCGCCCAGGCCTACCGCGGCCCGGCCGGGGAGGGCCGCCGGCCCGGGCAGTTCGCCGCCCTCGACGCCTGAGGGCGCCGGCGGCGGACGGACCGAACCGCACCGACTCGGAGAGGGGACACGCGTGGCCGCCACCATGGCCGGCTCGATCCGCAAGCTGCTGACCGCCCCCGACCTCGGGAGCACAAGCTTCGAGACGCTCGGATACGACACCGGACACGCTCCAGCCCGCACCCAATTGGAGACCAGCGCCCGGCAATTCATCATCGGGTACGAATTCGGCATCGAACAGCGCGACCACGCCGGGCTCGTGGCCCGCCTGGAGTCCTTGCAACGGGAATACCGCGGGTTCGCCTATGAGGGGGCCGTCATGGCCTTGTCGATGCGTGACGTGATGTCCCCGCTGCCGGGCCGGCGGCGGACCGAGAGCTTCCTGGCCGGGCCCGGGTACGACGACGGTCCCGGCTCCCGGCACATCTTCATGGCCTACATCGGTCTCGGTTTCGCGCTCGCCCGACTGCCCGGCGCGATGTGGAAGCGCGCGCTGCCGCGGCAGAGCAAGCTGCCGGACCATCCGTCACTGCGCGGGCTGATCCTGGACGGCTACGGGTTCCACATGGCCTTCTTCCACCACGCGAAGTGGGTCGACGGGCAGTACGCGCCGGCGCGCTACCGCTGGCCGGCTCCGCACACACTCACCCAGCGCGTGGTGGACCAGGGCGTGGGGCGCGCGATGTGGTTCGTCTACGGCGGCGACGTCGAGCGGCTGCTGGAAGCCGTCGAGCGGTTCGGCCCCGAGCGGCGCTCGGACCTGATGTCCGGGGCCGGCCTGGCCGCGGCCTACGCCGGCGGGGTCGAGCCGGACTCGCTGGACCTGTTGTGGACCAAGGCCGGCCGGTACCGGCCCGAGCTGGCCCAGGGCGCGGTGTTCGCGCTGCGCGCCCGCGACGTGTCGAACCTGATCACGCCGGAGAACGAGGCCGCGGCCCGGCAGTTCTGCGGATGCGGCGCGGCCGAGGCCTCGCAGATCGCCGAGGACGTCGCGCAGAAGCTGCCGCGGGACGGCTCGCTGGCGACCTACGAGGAGTTCCGGCGCCGGGTGCGGCTCCGGTTCCAGTAAGGGGCACGACTCTGGAAATGGGCAGGGCTCTGGTAACAGGCAGGGCTCCGGTAACGGGCACGGCCCTGGTCGGCGATCGGCGACGACGGTTCACCGTCGCCGATCGCCATCAGTGGTGCGCGCGATCACCGCAAGCTGGGAGAAGTCGGGCTTCGCCGCGCGGCGCTACGGTCACCGGAGTCGAGCAAGGCCCAGCGCAGAGTCCTCGGAGGTACCCCCATGTCCCACATCGAACTCGGCGTGGACGAGAAGCTGTTCCCCGGGATAACCGGACCGCTGCTGTTCCGGCCCCTGACCGCCGGACCCCTGACCGAACTCGCCGAAACCCTGCTGCGCGGCGAGAACACGCTCAGCCGCGGCGAGCGTGAGCTGATCGCCGCCTACGTCTCCAGCCGCAACGAATGCGCGTTCTGCACCGACTCGCACTCCGCGTTCGCCGCGGCGCAACTGGACCAGGGCATGCCGCTGGTGCTCCAGGTGCGCGCCGATCCCGACCAGGCTCCGATCACGCCCAAACTGGCCGCGCTGCTGCGGATCGCCGAAGCGGTGGCGGAAAGCGGCCGCAAGGTGACGGCGGAGCTGGTCGAGACCGCGCGCGCCGCGGGCGCGGGCGACGAGGAGATCCACGACACGGTACTGATAGCGGCGGCCTTCTGCATGTTCAACCGCTACGTCGACGGCCTCGGCACCCTGCCCGCCGGCCGGGCCGAGGACTACGAGGCCGTGGCGGAGGTCGTGGTCGCCAACGGCTATCTCCCCCTGGCCGGGAAGGCTCCGTCGGCATAGCGCCCGGCGCGGGGCAACCAGGAAGAAGCCAGGCCCGGCAACTCCTGTAACGCTTGGGGTGACCCGACTGCGTCAGCACGTTCAGGCCCGTGTCCCGACCGAACGGCGCTCAGCGATCCGTCGCGCACCACAGGAGGAACCTTGAACGAGGCTGTCGAGCGCGTTGTGGACTACCTGTACGAACAGTACGACCAGCCGATCACCCTGGCCGACATGGCGGACGTCGCGATCCTGAGCCAGTTCCACTTCGCGCGCACCTTCCGCGAGGTCACCGGCGTCTCCCCCGGCAGATTCCTCAGCGCCATCCGCCTACAGCGGGCCAAGGGCCTGCTGACGACGACCGAACTGACCGTCACCGACATCTCCTACATGGTCGGCTACAACAGTCTCGGCACCTTCACCAGCCGCTTCACCAAGAGCGTCGGCGTCACTCCGATCCAGTACCGCAGCTTCGCCCAGGCCGATCTGGCCGTCGGCACCGGCGGCCGCGCGGCCGAGGACGGCACGGCGGTGGGCGCGATGGCCGGCTGGATGAGCCTGCCCCCCGGCACCGAGGCGCCGCTGATGTACATCGGGGTCTTCGACGGCCCCATCCCCCAGCGCCTCCCGGTCGCCTGCACCATGGTCGAGAACGACACGGCCTTCCAGCTGGACGGCGTCCCGGAGGGCCAGTGGTACGTCTTCGCCGCGGCGGTGAACCCCGACGAGGCCCCGGTCGACGGGTACGGGGCGCGCGTCGCCCGCCTCGTGGCCCGCGAAGGCCCGGTGACCAGCGTGCGCGGTCAGACCACGATGGTGGACCTGCGCCTGCGCCCTTGCCGCCCGATCGATCCACCGCTGCTCCTGGCGCTGCCGGTGGTCCTCGACCGCTACGACGCGCGGCAGCCGGTGGCCACTCCCGCATAGCGGCGGGGGTGCGGACTATCAGTGGACTACCTGTGGACTATCTGTGAACTGTCCTGAAGCCGCGTACCGGCTTGTCGCGGCGCACGACACCTCGCTGACGTACGCCGCGATGCTCACCACCACCTGGCCACACCGCCTGATCAGTCGGCAACGACCAGCGCCGGGTCACCTCATGGAACCGCTACACCCCCAGCAGTTCAGCGGCGAGCGCGGTGCCCTCGACGCGGGCGCGGACCTTCGCGAAGGCCGTCTCCCGCGAGGTGGAGGTGTCGTCGGCGAACGGCGAGAACCCGCAGTCATCGCAGGTGCCCAGGCGGTCGGCGGGGAGGTGGCGGGCCGCGTTCAGGACCCGGTCCCGCACTTCCTCGGGCGTCTCCACCCGGGGATCGATCGGGTCGATGACGCCCACGAACACCTGGGCCGAAGCCGGCAGCTGATCGGCGATGACCGCCAGGACCCGGTCGGGGTCCGGCTCGCTGGCGAGCTGGACGTAGAAGGAGCCGACGTTGAGCTGGAACAGCTGCGGAAGCAGGCCGGCGTAGTCGACGTCGAGGCTGTGGGTGGAGTCCTGATCCCCGCCCGGGCAGGTGTGCACGCCGATCCGGGCCCGCTCGGCCGGGGTGAACCTGTCCAGGACCCGGTTGTTGAGCGCGATGAAGTCCGCGAGCACGCCCCCGCTCGGATCGAGCTTGAGGGAGAGCCGGCCCTCGGTGAAGTCGAGTTGCACCTTGTGGGCGCCGGCGTCCAGGCAGCCGCGGATGTCAGCCTCGGCTTCGTCGGCGAGGTCGGCGAGGAACTCCTCGCGCGAATAGCCGCCGATCCCCTCGGCCGGATAGAGCAGGCTCAGCGCCGAAGGCGCGATCACCGCCTGCTTGACCGGGACACCCGCATGCGCGAGAGCAGCCTTCAGATAGCCGTCGGCATGCTGCTGGTAGCGGAACGGTCCGGCAGTGAGAGACGGCAGCTGGCGCACATGCCCATCAGCGAAAGGGATGACGACGCCGTCGGGACTGAGGCCTTTCAGCCCGGCGATCGGGTAGGTGGCGAAACTCGGCTTGCCCTGCTCGCCGTCGGTGACGACCGGCGAGCCCGCGGCCTGAAGGCGCTGGATCGTCTCGGCGACAGCCTGGTCGACCGCACCGGCGAGGTCCTTCGACGCCAGCCGCCCCTGTTCGTGGGCTGACAGCGTGGCAAGGAGTTCGGCGGAGCGCGGGATGCTGCCGATGGGTTCGGTAGGTAGCGACATAGATGTAAAAATACTGATTTATGACTACGCGGTCAATGACTATAAGTGATTACTTCGCGACACAGAGTCAGAGCGATGATGGCAACCGGCGGCCATCGACACGGTCGGCGATCCCTGATTCAGACCTGGTTGTTCCACATCCGGAACATGACGCACTTGGCGTTCTTGTCGAACGTCACGGTCCACAAGTTGGCGAACGTGCCCAGCTCCTTGTAACGGCCGGTGCCCTCGATCGCCGCGGTGTCGCCGTTGATGGCCAGGACGGACCACTCGAATTCCCAGCCGCCCTCCTGCCATGGTGCGCGGCTGAGCCAGCCGTCGATGATCGCCTCACGGCCGATCCAGTCGGTCTCGTAGGGCCACTCGTGGTACTCGGCGCGCGGGGAGAACAGCGCGGTGATGTCCTTCTTGCTGCCGGTGGTCCAGGCCCGGATGTAGCCCTCGGCCCAGTCTCGTACCTGCTGATCGGTCACCATCGATGTCACCTTTCCGTGCTGGATGTTCGTGCCTCTGAGCCCTTTCAGCCCTGGGCCGTGGGCCGGACGACGAGTTCGTTGACGTCCACCTCGGCGGGCTGGTCGATGGCGTACCGGATCGCCTCGGCGATGGCGGCGGCCGGGAGCGCGATGCCCATCTGTTCCTCGACCGCGTCCTTGACCGCGGCCTCGCCGATGGTCGCGGCCAGCTCGCTGCGGGTCAGGCCCGGGCTGATCACGGTGACCCGCAGCTCGCGGCTCTCCTGCCGCAGACCCTCCGACAGGGCGCGCACCGCGTACTTGGTGGCGCTGTAGACGGCGGCGGTCGGATCGACCCTCAGCCCTGATACCGAGGAGACGTTCACGATGTGCCCGCTGCGCTGCTCCTTCATGATCGGCAGGACGGCGGCGATGCCGTGCAGGACCCCGCGCAGGTTCACGTCGATCATGCGGTCCCACTCGTCGACGCGCAGCGCGTCCATTCTCGACAGCGGCATCACGCCGGCGTTGTTGACCAGGACGTCCACCCGCCCATACCGGTCATGGGCGGCCGTGACGAAGGACCGCACGCTGGCCGGGTCGGTCACGTCCAACGCGTGCGCGATGGCGCTGCCCGCCAAGTTTTCGAGGTCCTCGGCGAGGGCCGCGAGGCGGTCGGTGCGGCGCGCCCCGAGTACCAGGCGGTGGCCGGCGGCGGCCAGCCGTCTGGCGGTGGCCTCGCCGATACCACTGCTGGCGCCGGTGATCAGGACCACTTTCGGCGCCCCCGGGGCGAGCGGGGCGCCCGGAGCGAGCGTTGCGCCCGGGGCCACCGGGGCGACTGCGGTGAGCGGGTGCGGGTGCGTCATGTTCGAGCCCTTCGGCATTCAGGCGGCCGGCGTGGTGCATCGGCCGGTACCGACCAGCATGTGTCCGATCGCGGGCGAGCGGCAGGACGGGTCTTCCTGGGTGCCCGGCTCCTAGGAACCGGCGTCGTACGATCTAGATATGACGGGCAATGAACTGGGCGAGTTCCTACTGACGCGCCGCTCCCGCGTCCGCCCGGCTGACGTGGGGTTTCCCTGCTCCCAGGGCCGCCGGGTCACCGGATTGCGGCGGGAGGAGGTCGCGGTGCTGGCCGGCGTCAGTGCCGACTACTACGCCCGCCTGGAGCAAGGCCGCGAACGTCACCCCTCCGGACAGGTCCTCGACGCCCTCGCCCGGGCCCTGCACCTGGACTCCGACGCCTGCTGGCACGCCTACCGCCTGGCCGGACTCGTGCCCACGTCCGAAGAGCCCTCCCCCGATGCCGAGACAGTCGCACCGGAACTGCTGCGGCTGATGGGCTCCTTCCCCGACGCCGTGGCCTACGTCATCAACCGGCGCCTGGACATCCTGGCCTCCAACACCCTGGCCGACGCCCTGCTCTCCCCGCTCGCGGACCCGCGCGGCATGGCCCGTGCACTGTTCTGCGACCCCGCGGCCCGCGAGCTGTTCGCCGACTGGCACAGCGTGGCCCGCGACACCGTCGCCGCACTACGGCTGGCGCACGGACACGAGCGGAACGACCCCCGCACCGCCGCCCTGATCGACGGCCTGCTCGCCGACAGCCAGGACTTCGCAGCACTCTGGAGCCGCCAGGACGTCGCCCGCCTGGGCAGCAGGACCAAGACCTTCCAGCACCCGGACGCCGGGCGCCTGACGCTCGCCTACCAAACCTTCGAGGTCCAGAACGCGCCGGGCCAGTGCTTGCTGGTCGGCACCGCCGAGCCCGCCAGCCCCGACGCCCGCCGCTTGGCCCTGCTCAGCTCTCCGAGCCCAGCCGGCGGGTTCGCTTCAAGCCTCGCTTAACGCGCCTATCCCACGAGAGCCGCGCCAGCCGAGAGCTGCCGCAGCAACAGCTCACGTACCGCGACGTCGGCCTCCACTCCGAGCGCGTGCAGAGCGGCACCGGTCACCGGCGGCTCGGTCACGACCCGCAGTTCGGCCTTCGCCTGCCGGGCGAACCCGTCGCCGATCCGGCCGAGGAGGTAGGGGTCAGCGGCGCCGAGGACGCCGCCGCCCAGGATCACCGGGGTCGGCGTCCGGTCCAGGCCGAGCCGGCGCAGGGCCGACAATCCCAGGGCGCACACCTCGTCGGCCTGGCGGTCCAGGATCGATCGCGCGGTCGGGTCTGACGTCAGGGTGAACAACACCGGTGTCAGGGTTCGCAGTTCGGTCTCGGCGAGGGCGCCGGTGTGGATCGCCAGGGTGACGTCCAGTGCGCTCGGCAGTCCGAAGTGGCCGGCGACCGCCGAGGCCAGGGCGGTGCGCGGGCCGCGGCCGTCTTCGCCGCGTACCGCGTGCCACAGCATCAGGGTCCCGATGTCCATGCCGCCGCCCCAGTCACCCGACAGGATGCCCAGGGCCGGGAAGCGTGCGACCGAGCCGTCCGGGGCGATGCCGACGCAGTTGATGCCGGTACCGCAGACCACTGCGACCCCGGTCCCGTCCGGTGAGCCGCCGTGCAGCAGCGCGAACGTGTCGTTGGCGACGTGGACCTCCCGGGCCCAGCCGCGCCGGGCGAAGGCGTCCTGAAGAGCGGCTTCCTCCGGCCGCAGGTCGGCGCCGGCCACGAAGGCCGACAGCCGCTCGACGGGCCCTTCGACACCGGCGCGAGCCCGCACCCGCGCGACCGTCTCCGCCAGCGCGTCGAGGGCCGCCGGGACTCCGGTGACCTGGGGCCGGAAGGGTCCGCCGCGGGCCCGGGCGTGGATCTTGCCGGTGCCGTCGCCCAGCACCACATCGGTCTTGCTGTTGCCGCCGTCCATGGCCAGGAAGGTCCGCATCAAGGTCTGGCTCACAGCTCGGCCCACGGCAGATAGTCGCGGTTGACCGACTCCATCTCGGCGGCGAGCACCTGGGCCGGCTCGGTCTGTCCGATCAGCGGGTGGGCGATGAGAGCGTCTTCGACCCGTCCGATCCCGCCGTGCACGGCAGCTTGCAGGGCGAGTTCCTCATAGGCCGCGACGTGGGCGATCAGACCCGCCTGCAACGGATCGACCGGCGCGATCGGCAGCGGGTGCGCGCCGCCGCCGTCGATGCGGCAGGGCACTTCGATGACGGCGTCCCGCGGCAGGAACGGCATGGTGTCGCCGTTGCGCACGTTGGCGACCTGGACGGTGCCGCCCGCCCCGAGCAGCCCGGCGACCAGCTCGATCGCGGCCTCGGAGTAGTAGGCGCCGCCCCGCTGGTCCAGCAGCGCGGGCTTCTCGTCGAGCGCCGGGTCGGCGTACATCTGGAGCAGCTGCCGCTCCAGCGCCGCGACCTGCTGTGCGCGGGACTCCTGGACCCGCTGCTCGGCGACGACGGCGTCGTGGGCGTAGTAGAACCGCAGGTAGTAGGACGGGATGGCCCCGTGGCGCCGCATCACCTCGATCGGGATCCGCACCCGCGCGGCCAGCTCCTCGCCGCGCTCGGCGAAGATCCGCGGCAGCACCTCCACCCCGTCGACGCGGACGCCGCGTTCCCAGGTCAGGTGGTTGAGGCCGACGTGGTCGAGCTCGATCCGGCCGGGGTCGACCCCGAACCAGTCGCCGAAGGTGTGCTGGAAGCCCTTGGCGACGTTGCACAGCCCGACGGCCTTGTGTCCGGCGTCCAGCAGGGCCCGGGTGACGATGCCGACGGGATTGGTGAAGTCCACGATCCAGGCCTCGGGCGCGCGCTTGCGGATCCGGTCGGCGATGTCCAGGACGACCGGGACGGTGCGCAGCGCCTTGGCCAGGCCGCCGGCGCCGGTGGTCTCCTGGCCGACGCAGTCGCACATCAGCGGCAGGGTCTCATCGGTGTGCCGCGCGGCCTGGCCGCCGACGCGCAGTTGGAGCAGGATCGCGGCGGCGCCGTCCAGGTGCTCGTCCAGATCGCTGCCGGTGACCAGGCGGCCGGGATGCCCCTGCTTGGCCAGGATGCGCGCCGATACGCCCCCGACCAGGCCGACGCGTTCGGCGTCCGGGTCGATGAGGACCAGCTCGTCCACGGCGAGGGTGTCTGGCAGCCGGGCGAACCCGTCGACCAGTTCGGGGGTGTAGGTGGATCCGCCACCGACGACGACGATTTTCAACCTTTGACTCCTGTCAGGGTGACGCCTTCGATGAAGGCCTTCTGGGCGAAGAAGAACACGATGATCACCGGCGCCATCGCGATGACGGTGGCGGCCATGGTGAGGTTCCACTGGACGGCGTGGGCGGACTTGAAGCTGGCCAGTCCGACGGCGAGCGTCCAGTGCTCCGGCTTCTCGCCGGTGTAGATGAGCGGTCCGTAGTAGTCGTTCCAGGCGTTGAAGAACGCGAACAGGCCGACGGCCACGATCGCGGGACGCATCATCGGCAGGACCACGCGAAGCAGGACCCGTACTTCGCTACAGCCGTCGATCCGCGCCGCGTTCAGGTAGTCCTCCGGAATGGTCAGCAGGAACTGGCGGAGCAGGAAGATGGAGAACGCGTCGCCGAACGCGCAGGGGATGACCAGAGGCCAGATGGTGCCGGTCAGGTGCAGGCGCGCCCACATGATGTACATCGGGATCACCAGGACCTGCGGCGGCAGCATCATCATCATGATCACGGCGAGGAAGACCCCGTTGCGGGCCCGGAAGCGGAACCGGGCCAGGGCGTAGGCGACCGGGACGCTGGAGACCAGCGTGCACATGGTCACCAGCCCGGCGTAGACCACCGTGTTCTTGATCCAGGTACCGGTCGGGGCCTTGGAGAACACCGCCGTGTAGTTGGACCACTGCCAGTGCGCGGGCCACAGGTTCGAGGTCAGCGACTGCTGGTCGGTCATCACGGACGTGAGCAGGATGAAGACGACGGGTCCGAGGAACGCCACGGCCAGTCCGCAGGCCAGCGCGTGTTCCGCGATCCAGATCAGGGTTCTGCGGCGCCCGGACCGGCGCCGGGCGGCGTTGTGGGCGGATACGCCGCGGGCGGACCGGTCGCGCGCCGCGGGTGCCAGGGCGGTCACTGGGTCGCCTCCTCGGTGTTGAAGCCTGATGCCCGGCGCAGCAGCGCGACGGTGAAGACCATCGCCACGATGAACAGGACGACCGCCAGGGCGCAGGCGTAGCCCATGTGGAACTGGGTGAATCCGGCGGTGTACAGCTGCTGGGAGAAGGTGAGCGTCGAGCCGCCGGGGTAACCCGGCGGAGCCTGGATGCTGCCGTCGGCGGTCTGGGAGGCGACCATCGCCTGGGTGAAGTACTGGAGGGCGGCGATGACTGCCGTCACGGTCGCGAACAGCACGACCGGGGAGATGGTGGGCAGCGTCACGTAGCGGAACCGCTGTAGCGGGTTGGTGCCGTCGAGCTCGGCGGCTTCGTAGAGTTCGGCGGGCACGTCCAGCAGCGCGGCCAGGAAGATGACCATCATCGTCCCGCTCCCCCACAGCGTAAGCATCGTCAGCGCCGGCTTGGACCAGACCGGGGAGTCGAACCACAGCGGTCCGTGCACGCCGAGCAGGCCCAGGATCTTGTTCACCGGCCCGGAGGACGGGTTGAACAGGCACACGAAGGCCACGGTCGCCGCGACCGGCGGCGCGAGCGCCGGCAGGTAGAACAGCGTCCGGAACAGGCCCGCCCCGGCTTTGAGCCGGGCGGTGACCATGGCGACGCCGAGCGCGAAGAGCACCTGCGCCGGGACCATGACCGCCATCAGCCAGCCGGTGTTGCGCACCGCCTGCCAGATCTGCGGGTCGTCGCTGAACATGTAGCGGTAGTTGCGCAGGCCCACGAAGTGCGGGCTGGAGATCATGTCAGAGTTGGTGAACGACAGCCAGAGCGTCATGACCAGCGGATAGGCCAGGAACACGGTGAACCCGACGATCCACGGCGAAAGGAACAGCAGGATCCTGACGCGGGTGCGCCGACGCTTGGCGCGCACGGCGGGTGAGGTCTGGGGGTCCGGGCCGGGCGGCCGGCGGGCCGTCCGGGTGGCCAGTGACAAGGTGCCCATGGTGGCGGCCGGCTTTCCGGGGCTCACTGGCTGAGCTTGAGGGCGGCGTCGTTCTGCTTGTCCACCTCGGCCAGCCCGGCTTGGAGGTCGGGTACCTGGCCGTTCTGCCACTTCTCGGCGAAGGGACCGAAGTTCGTCAGGTAGGCGCCGCCGTCCGGGCTGGCCGGGGTGGTCGAGGTCGCCGGGTTCTTGAAGACCTCCAGGAAGGTCGCGAAGTTCGGGTCCTGGGCCAGCGTGAGCTCCGGGGAGTCCAGGGCCGCGATGGTGGTGGGGACGTTGCCGATGGCGTCGGCGAAGGAGGCGACGGCATCGGTGTCGGTGGTGAGGAACTTGACCAGCTTCCAGGCCGCGGCCGGGTGCTTGCTGCCCTTGGGGATGCCGATGACGTTGCCGCCGACGTAGCCGGAGCCGTACAGCTCGGGCTTGTCGTCGGCGACCGGCATGGGCGCGGTGCCGTAGTCGACGTCTGACTTGTCGCTCTTGATGAACGCGGTGCGCCACTCCCCGTCGACCATCATCGCCACGTTCCCGGTCTCGAAGGCGTTCTGCGCCGACATCTCGTCGCCCAGGCCGGCTTTGAATTTGGCGAGCTTGCCGGCGCCGAACCAGTCGACCAGGTTCTTCTGCCAGGTCAGCGCCGCGGCGAAGGCCTGGTCGGAGGCCACGTTCGAGGTGCCGTCCGGCTTGAGCCACTTGCCGCCCCAGCTGGTCACCAGGTGCTCGGTGACCATCTGGTAGGTGCCCAGGTAGGGCATGAACCCGGCGGTCTTGATCGAGCCGTCCGGGTTGAACGCGGTCAGCTTCTCGGCATCGGCGGTCAGCTCGGTCATCGTCTTGGGCGGCGCCGTGATCCCGGCCGCGGCGAACAGCTTCTTGTTGTAGTAGAGCCCGAAGGTGTCGGCCAGCCACGGCATCGTGCAGCGCTTGCCGTCGAAGGCGGTGTAGGACTGGACCGCCTGCGGTATCTGCGACATGTCCACGTGGTCGGCGGCGATGTCCGCGCTGAGGTCCTGGAAGGCGCCGCTGGCGCACCAGCCGCCGACGTTGGCGGCGTTGAAGGAGGACGCGACGTCGGGGGCCGTGCCGCCGCGGATCGCCTGGTTCACCTTGTCATCGGTCTGCCCTGAGACGGCCTGGACCGTGATGTAGGGGTACTTCTGGTGGAACTTGGCCAGCACCGCGTTGACCGCGGCGACCTCGTGCGTCGAGCTCAGCCCGTGCCAGAAGGTGATGGTGACCGGGGTGGTGTCGTCGGCTCCGACGTCGGCCTCGGCCGGGGAGCCGGAGCCGCCGGCGGAACAGCCCGCGGCGGCGAGCGCCAGCATCGGCGCGAGTACGAACGCGGCCAGGCGGCGGCGCGGAGCCCTTGCGGGGACTGCGGGGCGGTGTCGACGTATGAAGCTGTGCCGGTGTATGGACATGGTGCCTCCACCTCGGGGACGAGTGGTCCAGTGGTACAGGATTGGTCTGGATGACGGTCACATTTGGCGAGTTCCAGGCGCCTCCAGCGCGGAAAACTTACCAACCCTTGACCAGTTGGCTTATCGTGGGTCATTATTTGGCCAACGTCAAGGGCTCCGGACAACCAGTCCGGCACGGCGGGCGCCGAGACCCGGCGCCGGGGCCGGGGCCGACGTCGCAGAAGGGAACGGAACGGGCGATGAACGTGGGCGAGAGCCGCTGGCAGAAGCGCGAGCGCATTCGCGGGCACCTGCTGGACCTGGTCGAGGAGTACGGTCCGGGCCGGGCGATCCCCGGCGAGCGGCAGTTGAGCGAGGAACTGTCGGTGTCCCGCCCCACGCTGCGTTCGGTCGTCGACGACCTGGTCCGCGACGGGCTCCTCACCAGGGAGCACGGCCGCGGGGTCTTCGTCGCCAAGGCCAAGGTGGCCCAGCGTCTGGGGACGCCCGCCGCGCAGCCCGGCCAGCCGCTGGCCGTCGGCGGCGTGGACGGTGTCTGGACCAGCCGGATGGTGGACTTCCAGACCGTCGCGGCCGGTGCCAGGATCGGCCGGCGCCTCCAGGTGTCCCCGGCCGAACAGGTCCTGCGGATCACCAGGCTGCGGCTGGCCGACGGCGATCCGATGTCTGTGGACACGCTGCACGTTCCCGCCGCCCTGGTGCCGGGACTTGCTTCCCAGGACCTTGAGGACGGCTCGTTCTACCGGACCCTGGGCCGGCGCTACGGCGTCCGGCTCGCCACCGCCACGCAGATCATCGAACCCACCGTCGTCGACGAGGCGGAGGCCGAACTGCTCGGGGTGCCGGTCCACACCCCGGCGCTGCTCTTCGATCGGGTGACCGCCGACGCCGACGGCCGGATCGTGGAGTTCACGCACTCCGTCTACCGCGGTGACCGCTACCGCATCCTCACCCAGCTCTCGCTCGCCGCCGACGACGACAGCGGGCGGGTGGTGGGCGGCTCCTGGTCCACGGCCTCAGCCGTCCCCGGCGCCGACACGCTCGTCCTGGACTCCTACTGGTCCGGCTGAGCATCAGGCGCTGCCCGCCGCACAAAAAGCACCACCGGAACCATCGCCACGCCCCGCGCGGACCACCCGGTCCGTGCGGTGATCCGCCACGCCTTCCGGAGGACACATGCTTCGTGCCAGAACATCGCGCGCCAGAACACTGCGCACCAGAACACCCCTGGCCTTGATGGCCGCCTGCGCGACCGCGGGGTTGGTCGCCACGACCGCGAACGCGACCGCCACGGCCACCGCCGCCGCCCCCACAGTTCGTGCGACCGGCGTGCAGTTCCAGACCTGGCTCTACCCCGGGTCCCCCGGGGACTCCACGTGCACCGCTCAGGCCGAGTACGCCGACAACCGGGTCCTGACCGGCGCCCTGAAGCCCGAGTACTGGTCCGTCCAGGCCGACGGCTCAGTCCGGCTGGAGACCACCGCCGACGGGACGTGCAACACCTTCAGCGCGGCGAACGTCGCGGACCTGAAAGCCCACTCGGCGTATCAGTACCCGACCATCTCCGGCATGACCACCGCCGACGTCCACGCACTGGTCAGCAGCTCCGGCAACCGGTCCAAGGCGGTGTCCCAGCTGACCTCGCTGGTCGTCGGCAACGGACTGTCCGGCGTCGACGTCGACCTGGAGGACTACTGGTCCTGGTCCGCCGCGGACTTCACGAACTACAAGAAGTTCCTGACCCAGCTCGCCGCCTCGCTGCACGCCAAGGGCAAGCGCCTCCAGGTCGATGCTCCGGCGATGACCGCGGACGCCTCGTTCTACGACTACGCGCAGGTGTCGGCGACCGGCGTCGACGAACTGGTCATCATGGCCTACGACGAGGAGTTCGACACGCCGCCGGGCGCCCGGTGCCTGGCGATCACCCCCTACGCCTGGCTGAAGCAGGTCACCGCTTATGCCCAGAGCAAGGTCCCGGACCACTCGCGGCTGGTCATCGGCCTGCCGTCGTACGGCTACCACGCCCCCGACCCCTGCGATCTGACCAACGTCACCGGCAACATCCAGTTCAGCGATATGCGCAAGAGCCCCGGATTCGCCACCGACCCGGCCGTCATCGCCGCTCGGCGTGACCCCTCCTCTGGTGAGATCCGCTGGGTCTCTGGCGGCGTCCTCTACGACTACGTCGACAGCGCTTCCCTGGCCGCGAAGCTGAAGGTCCTCACCGGCTTGGGGGTCACCAAGGTCTCGGTGTGGTCCCTGGGCGGCGGGAACCCCTGGTTCGGCTGACCCCCACGCGACACCGAACACCCCCCCACAGCGCGAAAGAGAGACCATGAGAAACCACCGCACCGCCCACCGAATCACCCGCCGAATCAGCGGCCTGACTGCCCACCGAACCGCCCGCCGCACGCTCGCCGCCTCAGCGGTCGGCGTGCTGGCCACCGCGGTCCTGACCCTGCCGACCGGCACCGCCTCGGCGTTCACCGGACTGCCGGTGGTCGGCTACCAGGAAGAGGGCGACGCCACCTCGCTCATCGACGCCGGCGCCGGCGCCCTGGGCTCGGTCGGCGTCGACGGCGTCAACATCACCTCCGACGGTACGAGCGTCTCAGTACCCGATGACGGCGCCCTGAACCAACTGGCCACCGCGCACGCCGACGGCCTGCCCGCCGAGTTCCTCGTCGGGAACTTCAGCCAGGCCATCGGCGACTTCGACGAGTCGGCCGCCTACAACCTGCTGAGTAGCCAGGACAACATCAAAAATGTGGTCGCCAGCCTCAGCGATGCGGTCGCCTCCCAGGGCTGGGACGGCGTCACGGTCGACATCGAGTCCCTGCGATCCCGGGACACCGACGGCCTCACGGCGTTCGTGACCGCGCTGAAGCAGGCCCTGCCGTCCGGCAAGACCGTCAGCCTGGACCTGATGAACGGCCAGAGCGCGGCGGAGTACTCAGACCTCGGATACGACCTGCCCGCCCTCGGCCAGGTCGTCGACCACCTGGTGCTGATGGCCTACGACCAGCACACCCAGGACTCCGGTCCCGGGCCGGTCGGCGCGCTGTCCTGGCAGCAGCAGGGCCTGGACGTGCTGGTGAGCGAGGTCCCGGCGGGCAAGGTGGACCTGGGCGTCGCCGGCTACGGCTATTCCTGGCCGCCCGGCGGCGGCGCGACCCAGGTCAGCGATCAGGGCGCGCGCGACCTCGTCGCCGCCGACGGCGCCACGGCGCAGTTCGACGACGCCTCCGGGGAGTGGACCGCGACGCTCTCGGACGGCACCGTCCTGTGGTGGTCGGACGCGCAGTCCCTGGCCCTGCGCCGGACGATGGCCGCGAACGCCGGCATCCACGGCCTGGCCGTGTGGGACCTGGCCCTTTCCGACCCGATCCAGCAGTAGCCGGGCGCCTGATGCTCCCGGCCTGAGACCGGGAGCATCAGGGCGGGATCAGTGCGCTGGCCGGTCGGGCCGAGGCGCTGTCGCGTGCCGTCTGGATGGACCAGGGCGTGCTGCATCTGGATCCCTTGTCCGAGGACGAACTCGCCGGCGCGTCGCGGATCACGGCAGTGCTGCAACGCACCGACGCCGACTTCGCCGCGGAGATGAAAGAAGACGAAGGCTGGGGCGGCCACGACCCGGCGAAGTACATCGCCGCCTGGCGCCATATCCACGACATCTTCACCGCCGCCGGCGCGACCAACGTCGTGTGGGCCTGGTGCCCGAACGTCACGGACTCCGACGGCGCACCCTCCGCGATGGACTACTACCCGGGCGACGCCTACGTCGACTGGACCGGCGTCGACGGCTACAACTGGGGCACCTCCGACCCGAGCTTCGCCTGGCAGAGCTTCCACGACGTCTTCGCCGACATCTACCCGCGGCTCGCGGCCAAGGGCAAGCCGATCATCATCGGCGAGATGGCCTCCGACGAAGTCGGCGGCGGCAAGGCGCAGTGGATCGACGACGTCATCCCCACGCCGAAGGCCGACTTCCCGCTGATCAAGGCCCTGGTGTAGTTCGACATCGACAAGGAACGACACTGGCAGATCAACTCCTCGCCGGAGTCGCTCGCGTCCTACCAGCGCATGGCACAGGACCCGTACTTCAATCCGTGACGTTCGGATTCACCGGCACATGGGCTCAGGCGAGGCCCAGCTCACGTGAGTGAGCTGGGCCTCGCGAATCAGCGCTACGGCAGCGGGTGCAGGGGGATGTCGATGTAGGACTCGGCGCCCTTCGGCGACGTGATCTGGACGACCGTGGGCTTGGCTTCGGTCCCGCCGTTGGCGTCGGCGAAGAACGGGTCGTAGGTGTCGATGATCAGCTGGAGTTGGCGGCCCTTGGCCAGGACGTAGTGCGCGGGCTGGAGGGGGAAGGTCGCGGTGCGGGCTTCGCCGGCCTTTCCGCCGGTGAGGGTGAAGGGCGCGTTGGTGATGATGTACGCGTTGCCGTTGGCCGGGTTGCAGTCCAGCAGGTAGGCCACGATGGTGGCCTCGGTGCGGCCGGCGGCGGGCTTGACCGTCACCCGCAGTTCCAGGTCGCCCTGGACCCGCATCGGCTGCTCAAGGGGCGCGGACGTCCAGACCGCCGCTCGGGCGCGGTCCTCGTCCGGGGTCTTGTAGACCTTCGGCAGCCCCATACGCTCGGCCATGCCGGTCTGCACCAGCTTCGGGGCGACGACGACTTCGGTGTCCGCACCGGTCGCCCGCAGCGAGCGGGTCCACCCCGGCTGCGCCGGGCCCTGCGCCATCGTCGCGTCGGTCTGCCCCGACTGGACGGACCCCAGGTGGAACCGCTGCTTGGCCAGGGCGTAGTCCTCCCAGCTGTCGTGATTCACCTCGGACAGCAGGTTGTGCATGTACTCCGAGCGCACGCCGAGCCGCGGCGTCTCGCCCCCGCCGCCGGCGCTGCCGCCCAGGTAGTGGTCCAGCCAGCGGTAGGACATCTCGGTCGGCTTGGCGATCAGGCCGAGCAGCCCGGGCCCTTCGCCGTTGCCGTGGTCGCCGATCTGGATCAGCAGCGATTTCGGGGTCTGAAGCTGAGTGAAGAAGTCGATGACCGCCGGCACCGAGAAGATGGTCTCGTGCCAGTAGGTGCCCATCAGGACAGGCGTCTGATACTCGTAGTACGCCGACAGGTACTCCTTCGGCGAGCGGACCCGGGCGAACTCGCGGACGTCGTCGTCGATGACGTTGTTGCGGATCTTCTCGATGACCTCCCGGAACTCCTTGGAACAGCGGTCCTCGCCGAACAGGGTGACCAGCGCGTCGAAGGCTGCCAGGTGCGTTGTGCCGTTCTCGTACAACGAGGCGAACAGGTCCCCCCAGGCGCTGGCACCGGCCACGACCTTGACGCGCGAGTCGTGCGCGGCCAGCAGCAGGCTGGTCCCGGCTCCGTAGGAGGCGCCGAAGCAGCCGATCCGGTCCTGGTCGACGGCCTCCTGCTCGCTCACCCAGTTGAGGATCTCGCTGCCGTCGGACCAGTCCGTGGGCCCGGCCACCTGTATCTCACCGTCGGACTCGGCCAGGCCGCGCTGGCTGTAGGCGAGCACGACGTACCCGCCGAGCGCCAAGCGCGGGAACATGCCGAGGTAGGCCTTGCGGCCGATCCCGACCAACGGGGCGGGCATCACGACCGTGGGGCAGGTCTGCCCCGGCGCCAGGTTCCGCGGGACGCTCAACGCCGCGTCGATCCGCGTCCCGTCCGACATCACGATCTGGGTCTCCTGGTACGCGGCGACCTCGGAGTACACCTCGTAGGTGTCGGCGAGCCCCCACTGGTCGAGGCGGCCGATACGCCGCGGCGAGGGGTCGAGCAGCGCCTCGCGGATCGCGTCCAGTTGGTGGAGGCTGTCGTCGTCGAGGGCGAACGGGGTGGCCGAGTAGGCGTCGCCGGGCATGGATGTACCCACTTTCCGTGAGGGGAGGATCCCGATCGGGAACGTCTCCCACACTCTCACCGGAAAGGGGACAAAAACAGTCTTCTGCTTCACTCTCCGCTGTGCTATGACTACATCTCGTGACCACTGGGATGAACGCCACCGCCATCGCCGACCAGACCGGACCGGTAGGCGATGATGACCAGCTGGACGCGGTCTCGCGCGCCGAGCTTGTGCAGCAGGCTCCTGATATGCGTCTTGACGGTGCCCGGCCCGATCCCGAGGTGTTCGACGATCTCGCCGTTGGACAGGCCCAGGGCGATGAGGGTGAGGATCTCGCGCTCGCGCTCGGTGACGGCTCGCAGCCGCTGGGCGTCCGGGAGCGGCGGCGCCGGCGGACGTGCGGTGAACTGTCGGATGAGGCGTTTGGTGACCGCCGGCGCAAGGAGCGCCTGGCCGGCCGCGACCGTGCGGATCGCGTCGAGAAGGTCACGCGCCGGGCTGTCTTTGAGGACGAATCCGCTGGCGCCGTTGCGCAGGGCCGCGTAGACGTATTCATCGAGGTCGAAGGTGGTCAGGATCAGGACCTTGACGTCTGTGGACCCGGTGATGAGCCGCGTCGCCTCGATGCCGTCCAGCTCCGGCATCCGGATGTCCATGAGCACCACGTCGGGCGCCAGGGCCGAGGCCAGGTTCACAGCCTCGCGGCCGGTTCCGGCTTCGCCGACGACGGTCAGGTCCGGCGCGGTCTCGACGATTCCGCTCAGCCCGGCCCGCAGCAGGGCCTGATCGTCGGCCACCAGGACGCGCACCGTCACCGGACCGCCTCCGGGTCCAGGGGCAGGCGCGCGCTGACCGTGAACCCGCCCCCGGGTGCGGGACCGGCCTGAAAGTCGCCGCCGTAGAGCTGGACGCGCTCACGGAGGCCGAGCAGGCCGCGGCCGCTGGAGGTGGGCTGGGGCTGGGGCTTGTGCTGGGGCTGGGGCTCACAGTGGCCGGGTCCGGAGTCGCAGACTTCGATGACCAGGCCGTCGTCGCGATAGTCGATCCGGGCCCGAGCCGTGCCGGTGCCGGCGTGCTTGACCACGTTCGTCAAGGCTTCTTGGACGATCCGGTAGGCGGACAGATCGACTCCGGCGGGCAGGGCGCGCGGAGCCCCGGCGATGGTGAGGTCGACCTGGACCCCGGCCTGCGCGACTTGCTTGATGACCTGATCGAGGTCCGCCAGCCCTGGAGCCGGGGTCAGCGACGCGATCTGCGCGGGCACGCCGACCGGTTCTGTGTGCAGGACCTCAAGGAGGCGTCGCATCTCGCTGAGAGTCTGCCGGCCGGCGGTCTCCACCGCCTCAAGCGCGGCGCGCGCCTTCTGCGGGTCGTCTTCCAGGACCAGGCTGCCGAAGCCGGCTTGCACGGTGATCACGGTCATGTGGTGCGCGACGACGTCGTGGAGTTCGCGCGCTATGAGCATGCGCTGCTCGGTGACGCTGCGCCTGGTCGCCTCCAGCTGTGCGTCGGCCAGTTCGGCTTGGGTTCGCAGCAGGTCGCCGGTGTAGCGGCGGTGCATTCCCACGATGTAGCCGAGGGTCCAAGCAGTGAAGTAGAGCACTGAGAAGAACACCGCCGCACCGGTGTGCTGGAAGTCCGGCAGTGCCGTCGACCACGCGGCGGTCTGGGTGATCGCGAGCATGAGCACCGCGTTCCGCGGCCGGCAGTCGGTGGCGACGGTGTATAGGACGTAGGCCAGCGGAACCAGGGCCAGGACGGCCGAGGAGGGATCCGTCGGAGCGGTCACCGCGAAGGCGGCCAGGAGCAGGGCGGCCGCGGCCATCGGCTGTCGTCTGCGCCAAGCGATCGGATAGGCGAAGCACGCGGCGCCAGCCAACGCGCCGAGTATCGCGGCCGGGCTGTCGGCGTGCTTGGCGAGATACGACGCGACCAGGAGCGCGTAGGCGCCGGCGGCCAGGCGGTCCAGTGCACGCCAGTGGCCGGGGCGTACCCGCCTGATCACGGCCGCTTGCGGTGCGAACTGCATGTTTCCCAGGGTAGGCGGGGCTGCCCGGTCCAGTCATGACCCGCTGGACCTATGCCCCAGGGCATAGAACGGCCGTGGTCTGTGCCCGCGGGGAGAAGCGCCGGCCCACTCCCGAGAGGGACGCGCCGGGGTGGGGCTCCCGGCACCGTTGAGCCCATGAGAATGACAAGACAGACAACGATCGAGGTGCCCGGCGAGACGACGATCGAGGCGCGCGGACTGACCAAACGCTTCGGTCCGACCGTCGCGGTCGACGCCCTCACCTTCCAGGTCAGGAGCGGCAGGGTCACCGGCTTCCTGGGGCCCAACGGCGCCGGGAAGTCCACGACGCTGCGGATGATCCTGGGCATGGACACCCCGACGGGCGGCCAGGCGCTGGTCGGCGGCCGGGCCTACCGGGATCTGGCCGACCCCCTGCGGACGGTGGGTTCGCTGCTGGATCCGGCGGCCCTGCATCCCGGGCGGCGGGCCCGGGACCACCTGGGCTGGCTCGCCGCGAGCAACTCGCTGCCGGCCCGGCGCGTGGGTGAGGTTCTGGAGCAGACCGGGCTGTCCGGCGTCGCAGGCAAGCGGGTGGGCGGTTTCTCCCTCGGGATGAAGCAGCGGCTGGGCATCGCCGCGGCGCTGCTCGGCGATCCGCGGATCGTGCTCCTGGACGAGCCGGTCAACGGGCTCGATCCCGAGGGCGTCCTGTGGATCCGGACCCTGATGACGTCGCTGGCCGCGCACGGCCGCACCGTCCTGGTCTCCAGCCACCTGATGAGCGAGATGGAGCTGACCGCCGACCACCTGATCGTCATCGGACGGGGCCGCCTGATCGCCGACATGTCCATGCCCGACCTCATCGCCTCCCACGCCCCCGCCGACGTACTGGTCCGGACACCGCACCCCGCGCTACTCGCCGACGTCCTGCGCGGCCGGGGCGGCATCGTCAGAGGCGAACCGGACGGCGCGCTGGCCGTCACCGGACTGACGTCCGAGGCGATCAGCCAACTCGCGGCCGCGCACGGCGCCGACGTCCACGAGCTGACCACCCGACGGGCCTCGCTGGAGCAGGCCTACATGAACCTCACCGAATCAGCCGTCGAATACCGCGCGTCGCGGGCGACGACAACCGCACCGGCCTCCGCATCCGCATCCACCACGACCCCCGAAGGACCCCGCCGATGACCACCGCACCCACCGGCTACCGAGCGACGCTCCGCTCGGAGTGGATCAAGCTGCGCACCGTTCGCTCCACCTATGCCACCCTCGCCGTGGCAGTCATCATCGGCGTGGGCGTCGGCCTGCTCGACGTCAGCTCCATCGCCGGCCACTGGGACACGATGAACGCCACCGACAAGGCCGCCTTCGACCCGGTCGGCGATTCGCTCAGCGGCTTCCAGTTCGGAGAACTGGCGCTCGGGGCCCTCGGCGTCCTGGCCGTCAGCACCGAATACGCCACCGGCATGATCCGCACCACACTCGCCGCGACGCCGCGGCGCGGCGCCCTGTACGCGGCCAAAGTCCTGACCGCGGGCCTGTTCGCGCTCGCCGTATCGCAGGTCTTCGTGTTCGGCGCGTTCTTCATCGGCCAGGCCGTGCTGTCGGGCAAGCACCTGGACGTCGGACTCGCGGAGCCCAACGTCCTGCGGGCGGTGAGCATGGCCGGATTCTACCTGGCCGTGGTGACGATGGTGGGCTTCGGACTGGGCGCGATCATCCGCCACACCGCCGGGGCGATGGCCGCCATGTTCGCCCTGGTCTTCCTCACCTACCCGGCCGCCCGAGCACTCGAAGGCTTCAGCTACCTCCCGGACCACCTGGTGCTCCCCAACGCGGTGGACGTCCTGGCCACCACGCACGCCCCGACCGGACCACACGCGGCCCGCGTCCCGTCCCTCGGATTCGCATACTTCGACCTGGCGCTCTACCTCGTGGTCTTCCTCGGCCTGGGCGCTTGGCGCGCGACGCGGGACGCTTAGCGCCAGAGCTTAGAAGCGCGGAGCAGCCGTCAGCGGCCGTGGCCATCGTCCGACCACTGAAACAGGAGAGCGACCCGCTCACCCGTTTGTATCGCCGGCCGGGTGCGGTGGCCGCGCCGAGGCTAGACATGATCTGTGGCAACTCAGCGGACCGACGAGGCCGGCCGGAATCGTGCGGACGCTGCCGCCTCGTCCGCGCCGATCCACTTCATCGTCGAAGTGCTTCGGGGCCAGGCTCAGGTGGACTTCATGCCCAGCGCGCTGTGCGGTGTGTTCTTCACCGTCGCGCTGTTCGTCTCCGGCTGGCGGTACGGCTTCTACGGACTGCTCGGCACCGCTTTGGCCACCGGCACGGCGATCGCGCTGGGCGTCGACCGGGACCGGGTCACCGCGGGGCTGGAAGGGTTCAACGGGTGCCTGGTCGCGGTCGGGTTCGCGGTCTTCCTCGGCGCGGACCACGCCTCGACCTGGCTGCTCGCCGCGGCCGGCGCGATCACCGTCACCGTCGTGACCGCCGCCTTGGACCAGGTGCTGTCGACCTGGAACATTCCGACCTTCACGGCGCCGTTCTGCATCATCGCGACCGTCATGATCGTCGCGGCGCCCGGCTTCCGGCGCGTGTGGCACAGCGAGAAGAACCTCGCGGCGTTTCCCGGAGTGGCGACCGGTAAGACCGCTCTGAACTGGCACGATACCTGGCACGCGTTCCTGGGCAACGTCGGGCAGATCTTCTTCATGCCGCAGTGGTACGTCGGCCTGCTCTTCCTGCTCGGCATCTTCGCCGCGAGCCGGCTGGCCGGCGCCATGGCCTGTCTCGGCAGCGCCGTCGGGATCCTGGTCGCCTGGACCCTCGGGTCACCGGCCGACAGCGTGGCCCAGGGGCTGATGGGCTACAACGCGGTCCTGGTCGCCATGGCCCTGTGCGGCGTGTTCATCAAGGTCAGCGGTTGGAGCGTCGCCTACGCCGTCCTCGGCGCCGCCGTCGCGACGGTGCTGACCACGGGGCTGGGCAACTTCACCAGCACCTTCGGCGGGCATGCCTTCACCTGGCCTTTCGTCCTGACAGCGCTGGCTTTCGTCGCCGCGGTCCCCTCCTTCCCCCGACTCCGGCGGACCTGACCTGACCGGAACTGACCTGACCCGACCAGACCTGACCGGACCACCCCCGAATGTGAGGCGAGCATGAACCTGGCCCCCCGCGAGATCGACAAGCTCTACATCTACGTCGTGGCAGACCTCGCGGCCAAGCGCCGGGCCCGCGGGGTGAAGCTGAACTACAGCGAGGCGTGCGCGCTGATCAGCGAGGCCATCCTGGAGGGCGCCCGGGACGGCAAGAGCGTCGCGCAGTGCATGGAGATCGGCAAGCAGGTCGTCTCGGCCGGCGACGTCATGGACGGCGTGCGGGAGATGCTCGCGCTGCTCCAGGTCGAGGCCGCGTTCGTGGACGGCACCAAGCTCGTCTCCTGCCACGACCCGGTCGGTGCCTGACGGTGAGCGCCCCGGCCGTGGAGAACACCACGCAGGCCACGGTCGTCCTCGTCGGCGGACACGAGAGCGACCGGGCCGAGGCTCTGCACGCGCTGACCCAGGACAGCCCGCTGACTCGGGCCTGCGCGTCCGGTCAGGAGCTCGAAGAAGCTGTCCGCGAAGCGCTGATCGGCTCTGAGCTACCGGTCTGCGTCGTGCCGATGACGCTGGGCCGCGACCCCAAGCTGGTCGCGGACGCCGCCAGGACGCTCGCGTGGGTGGCCCGAACCGCCGGTCCGGATCCGCGCATCGCGCTGGCCGAGCCCTTCGGAACCGCGGAGCATCTCATCGGATGGCTCCGGGCCGCGGCGGGCCGGGCCGCCGTCGCCGCCGCCCGGGCGACCGATGCCGACCCGGCCGATGTCGCGGTTCTGGTCACTGCGAACCCCTCGAACCCCTTCGACGACGCCGAACTGTTCCGGATCGCCCGCCTGGTCCAGGTGCAGGGGCGGGCACCGTGGGTGGACGTCGCGTTCCACGGGGGCGATCCAGACGTCCAGACCGCCGTCGATCGTTGCCGGCGGCTCGGCGCGCGCCGGGTCGCCTTGGTGCCCGCCGGGTTCGCCCCGGCGGCCGAGGTGGCCGGAGCGGTCGACGCCGGTCCGCTCCTGGCACCGTCCGCGATCTCCGGCGTGCTCGCCGCGCGGATCGGGGCCGCTCTGGACCGGCTGCGAGCCGGCGAGGACGGGATCGCGGCAGGACTGCACGCGGAGCACCACAACCACAGCCACGCCCATAGCCACAGCCACGCATCAGGACGCTGACCACCACCGACCGCAGGAAGGGACGAGCACGATGTCAGGTGACTCGAGGTACATCTACGGCGACGAGCCAGTGGAGATCAACGCGGGCCGCAGGAAGGCCTCGCTCACCGTCCGCAACACCGGCGACCGGGCCGTCCAGGTCGGATCGCACTACCACTTCTTCGAAGCCAACCGCGCCCTGGACTTCGATCGCGACCAGGCCTTCGGCATGCACCTGGACCTGCCGGCCGGCACCGCCGTCCGCTTCGAGCCCGGCGACACCAAGGAGGTGGCGCTCACCGAGTACAGCGGTCACAAGCGGCTGGTGGGCTTCAGCGGCCTGACCGACGGCGGCGTCAACTCCACCGACACCCGCGGCAAGGCGTTCCGCAAGGCCGTCGAACGCGGCTTCCGCGGCGCGCGTCTGGAAGACCAGGAAGGTGAGCGCTGATGGCCACGCTGCCCCGCAAGCAGTACACGGACATGTTCGGTCCGACCGTCGGAGACCGCTTCCACCTGGCCGACACGAACCTGGTCGTCGAGGTGGAGAAGGACTACAACGTCGGGCACTACGGGGATGAGGCCGTCTACGGCGGCGGGAAGAGCATCCGCGACGGTATGGCCCAGGATCCGGTGGCCACCGCCGCCAACGGCGCGCTGGACACGGTGATCACCAACGTGGTCGTGATGGACGCGGTCCTGGGCGTCGTCAAGGGCGACATCGGGATCAAGGACGGCTTCATCGCCGGGATCGGCAAGTCCGGGAACCCGCACACCCAAAGCGGTGTGGACCCGGCTCTGGTGATCGGCCCGGGCACCGAGGTGATCTCCGGGGAGCACCTGATCGCCACCGCCGGCGGCATCGACTGCCACATCCACTTCATCTCCCCGCAGCAGGCCGAGGCCGGCCTGTCCAACGGCATCACGACCCTGATCGGCGGCGGTACCGGCCCCTCGGACGGCACCAACGGCACCACCTGCACGCCCGGGCCCTTCAACATCGGCTGGATGTACCAGGCCGTCGAGGGTCTGCCGGTGAACGTCGGGCTGCTCGGCAAGGGCAACAGCTCGCTGCCGTTCTCCCTGCGCGAACAGGTCGAGGCCGGGGTGTGCGGGCTGAAGGTGCACGAGGACTGGGGCAGCACCCCGGCCGCGCTGTCGTGCGCGCTGGACGTCGCCGACGAGTACGACGTCCAGGTGGCGGTGCACACCGACACCCTCAACGAATCAGGGTTCTTCGAGGACACCCGCTCGGCGATCGACGGCCGCACCATCCACACCTTCCACACCGAGGGCGCCGGCGGCGGCCACGCCCCGGACATCATGCGGGTGGCCGGCGAGCCGAACGTGCTGCCGTCCTCGACCAACCCGACGCTGCCGTACACCGCGAACTCCGTGGACGAGTTGCTGGACATGGTGATGGTCTGCCACCACCTGTCCCACGACATCCCCGAGGACGTCTCCTTCGCCGACTCCCGGGTGCGCGCCGAGACCATCGCCGCCGAGACGGTCCTGCACGACGAGGGCGTCATCTCGATGTTCTCCTCGGACTCCCAGGCGATGGGCCGGGTCGGGGAATCCTGGACCCGCGCGTTCCAGACCGCGCACCACTGCAAGGACAAGCGCGGCAAGCTCGACGGCGACAGCGAGCGCAACGACAACCACAGGGTTCTGCGTTACCTGGCGAAGATCACCATCAACCCCGCCATCACGACCGGCACGGCGCAGTACATCGGCTCGCTGGAGACCGGGAAGCTGGCCGACATCGTGCTGTGGCCGATCACCTCCTTCGCGGCCAAGCCCAAGATGGTCATCAAGGGCGGCGCCATCAACTGGGCGCTGATGGGCGACCCCAACGCCTCGCTGCCGACGCCGCAGCCGGTCTACTACCGGCCGATGTTCGGCGCCTTCGGCAGGGCCAGGCAGGCCACCCGCGTCTCGTTCATGTCGCAGGCCGCGATCGACCTGGGCGTACCGCGGCGGCTCGGCCTGGAAAGCAAGGTGCTGGCGGTCCAGCACTGCCGCTCGGTCGGCAAACAGCACATGGTCCGCAACGACGCGCTGCCGAAGATCGTGGTCGACCCGGAGAACTACAAGGTCACGCTCGACGGGGTGCCCGCCACCATCGAGCCGGCCCGCACGCTGCCGCTGAACCAGCTGTTCTTCCTGGCCTGAGCACGATGGTGACGGCGATGACGACGACGATGGCGACGACGCAGGACGGCCTGGACGCGCTGCTGGTGAGCCTCCAGCTCACGGACTCGGCGTTCCCGAGCGGCTTCTACACGCTCTCGCACGGGCTCGAGGGCTACGCCCAGGCCAAGGCCGTGACGCCGGAATCGCTGCCGGCGCTCCTGGCCGATCTGCTGCGGCACTCGGTCGGCCCGGCCGACGCCACCGCCCTGGCGGTGGCCCATCGGGCTGTCCGCGGCGGTGACTGGGAGCTCGTCATCGACGCCGACCGGCGGCTGCACGCGACCAAGCTGAACCGGGAGCTGCGGCAGGCCTCGACGCGAACCGGACGGCAGTTGTTGGACCTGGCCGGTGAAGTCCTCGACGCCGCCGAGATCAGCCGGTACGCCGAACTGGTCGCCGCCAAACGCACGCCGGGTTCGCAAGCCGTCGCGCTCGGCGTCGCCTACGCGGCCGCCGGAGTCCCCGCCGAGCAGGCAGTGGCCGGCGACCTGTTCGCCTTCTCGTCGAGCTTCGCCGGCGCGGCGGTACGACTGCGGCTGACCGACTTCCGCAAGGCGCAGGTCCTGCTGCGGGCCATGGCGCCGGTCATCACCGAGGTCGCCCAGGCCGCGCTCGGCCGCGACCCGGCCGACATCGGCGGCTGCGTCCCGGTCGCCGACGTCATGTCCGGACGCCACGAACGAGCCCCGGCCCGGCTGTTCGCCAGCTGAGCAGCACACAGACACCTACGGCAAACGGCAAGGAAGGCAATCCCCATGGCGGACAGCGTTCTGCGGGTCGGCATCGGCGGCCCGGTCGGCTCCGGCAAGACAGCCCTCATCGAGGCCCTGGTGCCGATGCTCATCGGCCGAGGGCACCGGCCCGCGGTCATCACCAACGACATCTACACCCAAGAGGACGCCGCACACGTACGCCGGACGCTGGTCGGCGTTCTGGATCCCGAACGGGTCGTCGGCGTGGAGACCGGCGCCTGCCCGCACACGGCCGTGCGTGACGACCCGACCATGAACCTGGCCGCCGGCGCGGAGATGCTGGACCGCTTCCCCGACGTCGACACCCTGCTGTTCGAATCCGGCGGCGACAACCTGACCCTGACGTTCAGCCCGGCCCTGGTCGACATGTTCCTGTTCGTCCTGGACACCGCCGAGG
The DNA here is from genome assembly GCF_015356865.1 of Catenulispora pinisilvae. Lineage (GTDB taxonomy): Bacteria > Actinomycetota > Actinomycetes > Streptomycetales > Catenulisporaceae > Catenulispora > Catenulispora pinisilvae. The sequence continues at coordinate 67,653 of NZ_JAAFZA010000006.1, read as the reverse complement.
GCGAGAAGATGCCGCGCAAGGGCGGACCCGGCATCACCGAGTCCGACCTGCTGGTCATCAACAAGGTCGACATCGCGCAATACGTGCGGACCGACCTGGCCGTGATGGAGTCCGACGCCTACCGGGTCCGCGACGGCCGACCGGTCGCGCTCACCAACTGCCTGACCGGACAGGGCCTGGAGGCCGTCGCCGACTTCCTCGACAGCTTCCGCAAGGTCCCGGCATGACGGCGACGGCCGAAGCCGGACCGGAGGCGGCACCGATGCCCGGGCCGCAGCCGCCGTCCGTCGAGCGCCGACTCCGCCCCGAGCACTACGAACCGGAGCGGGTACCACCGGAGATACTCCGACACGCCGGCCGCCCGGACACCCTGGCGGTCGGAAGCCCGGGCAAGGTCGGCGTCCTGGAACTCGGCTTCCAGCGGATCGGCGGACGCACCGAGCTGGTCGCGCACTACCAGAAGTCGCCGCTCCAGATCATGAGGCCGCTGTACATCGACCCGGCCCGCCCGGACCTCGCGTTCGTCTACCTGATGTCGACCGGCGGCGGAATCCTGCAAGCGGACCGGCTGCGCACCGACCTCGACTGCGGCGCGGACACCGCTGTCCACATCACCACCCAGGCCGCGACCAAGGTCCACCGCATGGACTTCGACTACGCCACGCAGATCGTCAATCTGCGGGCCGGACCGAACTCCCACGTCGAGTACCTGCCCGAGGCGGTCATCCCCTTCGGCGGATCCCGCTTCTATCAGCACACGGTGATCACCGCCGATCCGTCCGCGACGGTCCTGGCCGGCGAGACCGTCCTGGCCGGACGGCTCGCCCGGGGCGAGCGCCACGGTTACGACGCCTTCGCCTCTGACTTCGAACTCCGCCGCCCGGACGGTGAACTCCTCGCCCTGGACACCGTCCGCCTGGAGCCCGCCGGCCTCGGCGTGACCGGGCCCGCGGTGCTCGGCGGGCACGACGTCATGGCGACGCTCTTCGTCGTCACGGCTGGGGCGGACGCCGCGGTGGTCGCCGACACCCTGCACGATGCCGTGGCTGATGCCGGTGTCCGGTACGGCGTCAGCATCCTGCCCGGCGACTGCGGCGCCTGGGTGCGGATCCTGGGCGACCTCTCCCCCGCCGTCAACGAGGCGATGCGCCGGGCCTGGGACGCGGTGCGCCGGCTGCTGATCGGCGTCCCCGCGCCGGACCTCCGGAAATCGTAGAGCCGAGCAGAGAGAAGCAGCCCTGACATGCCACGCGCCTTCGACTCCGGAGACACCGCCTGGCTGCTGGCCAGCACCGCCATGGTCCTGCTGATGACCCCGGGCCTGGCCTTCTTCTACGGCGGGATGGTCCAGACCAGGCACGTCCTGGTGATGATCAAGATGAGCTTCGCCTGTCTGGCGGTCGTCACGGTGCTGTGGCTGGCGGTCGGCTACAGCCTGGCGTTCGGCACCGACGTCGGCGGCGTCGGCCTGATCGGCAACCTCGACCACGCCTTCCTGCGCGGTATCGGCCTGACCACCCTGCACGGCAGCGTCCCGACGATCCTCTTCTCCTGCTTCCAGATGTCGTTCGCGATCATCACCGTCGCGCTGATCAGCGGGTCCATCGCCGGGCGGGCCACGATGCGCGGCTGGCTGTGGTTCGCGGTGATCTGGGCCCTGCTGGTCTACGTGCCGCTGGCGCACTGGGTGTTCGCCCCCGACGGCTGGGTCACCGGACACCTGGGCGCGCTGGACTTCGCCGGCGGCCTGCCGGTGGAGCTCAACTCCGGTGCGGCCGGTCTGGCCGTGGCCATCACTCTGCGCAGCCGCAAGGACTTCGAGCGCCGGCAGGTGCGGCCGAACAACCTGCCGCTGGTCGTCATCGGCTTGGCCCTGCTGTGGTTCGGCTGGTTCGGCTTCAACTCCGGCTCGGCCCTGCAAACCGCCGGCGTCGCCCCGGTCGCGTTCCTGAACACCCAGCTGGCGGCGGCCGGGGCGATGATCGGCTGGCCGCTGATCGAGCGCTGGCGCCTGGGCCGGGTGGAGATGCTCGGCGTCGCCTCGGCCGCCGTGGCCGGGATGGTGGCGATCACGCCGTCCTGCGGGGCGGTGGACCCGGTCGGAGCGCTGGTCATCGGGTTCGCCGCCGGCATCGTGTGCTGCTTCGCCGTCAACATGAAGTACAAGATCCACGTCGACGACACCCTGGACGTGGTGGGCGTGCACGGCTGGGGCGGCATCGTCGGCGTCCTGTCGATCGGCGTGTTCGCCACCACGCAGGTCAGCGGTAAGAAAGGGCTCTTCTACGGCGGCGGCCTGGACCTGCTGTGGCGGCAGGCCGTGGCCGTCCTGGCCTGCGGGGCCTTCTCGTTCCTCGCGACCTGGCTGATCGCGCAGGCCGTCGACCGGACGATCGGGTTCCGGACCCGCGAGCTCTACGAGGACGTCCCCGGCCAGGACGCGGAGATCGCCTACGACACCGAGACCCTCGACCAGATCCGCCAGCGCCTGGGCCCCTCGGAACCGGCGCCGGTACGGGCCGGGAACGGGACCGGCTCGGCGCCCAGCGACGTGGAACTGCTCGAACAGGTCGTCAAGGTCCTGGACCAGCGGGAGCGGGAGAAATGACGCACAAGGACGAGGATGAAGGTGCCAGCTCATGACCGGTGACTTCGGAAGCGGGAACACCGCGTGGCTGATGGTCGCCACCGCCATGGTGCTGCTGATGGCGCCCGGTCTGGCGTTCTTCTACGGCGGCATGGTCAAGACCGGCCAGGTCATCGCGATGCTCAAGATGTGCTTCGGGTGCGTCTCGTTCGTCACGGTCATCTGGTTCGCGGTCGGCTACAGCCTGGCCTTCGGCCCCGACGCCGGCGGCGCGGGGGTGATCGGGGACTTCAGCCACTCCTTCATGATCGGCATCGGCCTGACCACCAAGACCGGATCGGTCCCGACCATCCTGTTCGCCCTGTTCCACATGATGTTCGCGATCGTCACCGTCGCGCTGATCAGCGGATCGGTCGCCGGCCGCGCGACGATGCGCGGCTGGATGGTCTTCGTCTGCTTCTGGACCCTGCTCGTCTACGTCCCGATGGCGCACTGGGTGTTCGACCCCGACGGCTGGATCCACAAGCAGGTCGGAGCGGTCGACTTCTCCGGTGGCACGGTCGTGGAACTCGGCTCCGGCGCCGCCGGACTCGCCCTGGCCGCGGTCGCGGGCAAGCGGGAGGACTTCGAACGGCAGCCCATCCGCCCGCACAACCTCCCGCTGGTCGTCATCGGGCTGTCGCTGCTGTGGTTCGGCTGGTTCGGCTTCAACACCGGCTCCTCGCTGGAGGTCCCCGGCGGCGCGGCGATGGCCCTGGTCAACACCCAGATGGCGGCGGGCGCCGCGATGATCGGCTGGGCGGTCACCAGTTGGTGGCGCAAACGCCAGGTCGGCCTGCTGGACATGTGCATGGGCGCGGTGACCGGCATGGTCGCGATGACCCCGGCGGCCGGCGACGTCACCCCGACCTGGGCCGTCATCATCGGCTTCCTGACCGGCCTGACCTGCGCCGTCGCCGTCAGCTGGAAGTACCGCCTGGGCGTGGACGACACCCTGGACGTGGTCGGCATCCACGGCTGGGGCGGGCTGTTCGGCATGGTGATGCTCGGACTGGCCGGCACCGGCGTGCTGTCCGGCCACAAGGGCCTGTTCTCCGGCGGCGGCTGGACCCTGGTCGGACGACAGCTGACCGCCATCGTCGCCATCGGCCTGTTCTCCTTCATCATGACGTCCCTGATCGGGAAGATCATCGATCTCACCGTCGGGCTGCGCCTGCCCGGCGGCGCGATCGACGAAGAGCAGGCTTACGAAGGCGACGTGTCCGAGCAGCTGGCCGGGCTGGCCGACTCGATCCGCGGGACCGGCGAGGAACCGACAGAAGCCGGCGCGGTACTGGCCAGGCTTCGAGAAGTCATCGCCCACGGCTCGAAACCGTCCTCGGGACAGTAGGCGGCCCCGCTCGATCCGTTCACCGTGGACGATCAGCGGACCTGGAGAACCACCTTGCCCGCGGCGGCGCGTTCGGCCAGTTCGAGGACGGCCGCCGAGGCGTTCTCCAGGTCGTGGACCGACGCCAGAACCGGATCGAGCGAGCCGTCCGTGAGCAGCGGGAGGAGTTCGTCCCACTGCTGGCGCGGGTATTCGGGTCGCGCCATCCAGTACGCGCCCCAGCCGACGCCGACGACGCTGATGTTGTTCAGCAGGAGCCGGTTGACCTTGACGGTGGGGATCTCGCCGCCGGTGAAGCCGATGACGAGCAGGCGGCCCTCGGGGGCCAGGCTGCGCAGCGAGTCGGTGAAGCGGTCGCCGCCGACCGGGTCCACGACGACGTCGACACCGCGGCCGCCGGTGAGTTCGGCCACCGCCGCGCGGAACCCGTCGGCCGGGACGGTGTGGTGGGCTCCGGCCCGGCGTGCCGCCTCGGCCTTGGCCTCGGTCGAGACCACGGCGATCACCTGCGCCCCGAGCGCGCGGGCCAGCTGTACGGCGGCGGTTCCGACGCCGCCGGCCGCACCGTGGACGAGCACTGATTCCCCGGCTCGCAACCCGCCCCGGCGGACCAGAGCGAAATGCACGGTGAGGTAGTTCATCGCGAGCCCGGCCCCGGCGGTGAACGACAGGTTCTCCGGCAGCGGGAAGACGAACCCGGGATCGACGGCGACCTGCTCGGCGAAGCCGCCGAAGCCGGGGAACGCCGCGACCCGGTCGCCTTCGGCGAAACCGGATCCGGCCGGCGCGTGGCGGACGACACCGGCGACCTCGCTGCCCGGCGTGAACGGCAGCTCGGGCTTGAGCTGATACTCGCCTCGGGTCAGGAGCACGTCCGGGAAGGTGACCCCGGCCGCGTGCACGTCGATGAGGACTTCGGTGTCGTTCGGCCGGGGTTCGTCGACCTCGGCGATGACGATCGAGCCGGGGCCGTCGAGCCGGGTGACCTGGGCAGCGCGCATACTTCGGATCCGTCCTGTCGGTAGGTGAGCATCAAGCGGCATTGAGGGCCGTACAGCACCGGTGCCCAAGGTAGGCCACGGCGAGCAACAAGTCCTTGACCGCCGGGTTCCGGCTCGGCCCTCAGCCCATCTTGGCCACGAAGCGCAGCGGAACGTGGCGGATGACGAAGCCGAGCGGAATCCAGGGCCAGCCGGGAACCTTCGCCTGCGCACGCTCGGCCTCGATCGCCTTGACCATCGCCCGCACACCCTTCTCGGTCGACACGGTGAGCGGCATCTTCGCCGAGCGGGAACTCAGTTCGGAGGCTATGTAACCGGGCAAGACCGTCGACACCTTGATCGGGGTGCCGATCAAGTCCGCGCGGATCCCCTCGGCCAGAGCCGCGATCCCGGCCTTACTAGCGGCATAGGTCGTCATGGTGCGAGGCATGCCCCGCACGGCGCTCATGGACGAGACCACTACGAGGTGGCCGGCCTGCTGGAGCCGGAAGATCTCCAGCGCGGCCTCGCACTGCGCCAGGGCGGCGACGAAGTTGGTCTGGGCGGTCTGCACGTTGGCCGCGAAGCCGCCGGTACCGATCGGCTGCCCCTTGCCGACTCCGGCGTTGACGACGACCCGGTCCAGCCCCCCGAGGTCGTCGCGGAAGGCTTGGAAGACCTCGAAGACCCGCGCGTGGTCGTTGACGTCCAGGACCCGGACCGAGACCTTGATCCCCGGGTGCGCGGCCAGGAGTTCCTCGCGCAGCCGGTCCAGGCGGTCGGTACGGCGGGCACACAAAGCCAGGTCGCGTCCCTTGGCGGCGAAGTCCCGGGCCATCTGTTCCCCGAGCCCGGAGCTGGCGCCGGTGATGAGTATGCGTTTACGGATGCTCACGATTGGCTTCCCTGTCGGTAGTGGGACTCAGAAGGTGAGGACGATCTTGCCGATCTTGCCCCCGGCCGCGAAGGACGCGTAGGCCTCGGCGACCTGGTCCAGCGGGTAGGCCGCGGCCAGCGGCACGTGGACGCGTCCCGCGCTCACCGCCGGGAGCACGTGCCGTTCGACCTGTCGGGCCAACAGCGCCTTCTCCTCCAGGGAGCGGGTGCGCAGGTTGGTCCCGACGATGCTGGCGCGCCGGTACACCAGGTCGATGAGATTGAGGTCGGCGCTGAAGCCGCCGCCGACCCCGATCACCACGATGCGGCCGCCGACGGCCAGCGACTGTAGGTCGGTGGCGATGTTCGGGCCGCCGACGAGTTCCAGGATCACGTCGTAAGGCCCGCCGGAGATGAAGTCGTCCGGGGCGATGACGTGCGCGCCGAGGGCGGCCACGGCCGAACGCGCGCCGGGATTGCGGACCGTGGCGGTGACGCGGGCACCCACGGCGGCCGCGAGTTGGACGGCTGCGGTACCCACTCCCCCGGCGGCACCGTGCACCAGCAGGTGGTCCCCGGCCTGGAGCCGACCCTGGTTGAACAGGGCGTCGTAGGCGGTGGAGAACACCTCGGGGAACGCGCCGTCCTGCGGACTGTCCAAGCTCTCGGGGACGGGCATCAGCTGGCGCTCGTTCACGACCGCCAGTTCGGCCTGCCCGGCGCCGGCGACCAGGGCCATCACCCGGTCCCCGACCCTGAAGCCGGTGACGCCCGGCCCGATGCCCGCGACCTCGCCGGCCAGTTCCAGACCCGGGATGTCGTCCGGGACGCCGGAGCCTGGCGGCGGCGGATACAGGCCGATCAGCTGCGCCTGGTCGGCGCCGTTCAGCCCGGCGGCGTGGACGCGGACCAGGACCTGTCCGGCGCCCGGTACCGGGTCGGGGTGCTCGGCGACGACGATCTTCCCGTCGCGGATGGTGGCGGCGCGCATGGCGATCTCCTGCTTTCGGGGGTGGCCGGGACGTGCCGCCGATCGCGGTATGGCGGCCTCCACCTGCGGATGTATACAATGCCCACATTAGAGAGAGGATGTGTGCAGTGTCAACATCGAAGCTCGGCTACCACCACGGCGACCTGCGGGCCGCGTGTCTGACCGCGGCGCTGGAGCTGCTGGCCGAGGGCGACGAGTCGACGGTGTCGCTGCGCGCGGTGGCCCGGCGCGCGGGCGTGTCGCCCAACGCGCCCTACCGCCACTACCCGGACAAGGACGCGCTGCTGGCGGCGATGGCCACCCGGGGATTCCATGATCTGCGCGACGCGCTGATACAAGCCGGCACCCACGCCGCGGAAGAGGACAGGTTCGTCCCGATGGCCCAGGCCTACGTCGGCTTCGGCATCAGCAACCCGGCGCTGTTCGGACTCATGTTCGGGCACCCCTGCGGCCGCGACCATCCGGAGACCTCGGCCGCCGCCGCCGAGACGATGGCGGTGCTCGCCGAACGCGTCGGCACCGCCGTCCCGGCCGACCGGCACGACGCTTTCCTGACCGGCGCCTGGGCCCTCGTCCACGGCCTGGCCGCGCTGGTCATGGACGGCAAACTCGCCGCGGACGACCGGCCGGCGCTGGACGCCATGATCCGCTCAGTCGTGCAGACCATGCTCGGTCAGGTCGGTCTCGGCTCGGGGGCGCGCGACGACGCGCCGTGAGTCACCGGGGAGAGCGTCACCGCGCCCTGGAAGCCGTCATCGCGGCCCCGACGATCCCCGCGCTGTTCCGGAGCGTGGCGGGAACGATCTCGGCCCTGATCCCCTCGATGAGCGGCAGGAACCGGTCGGCCTCGCGGCTGACGCCGCCGCCGATGATGAACAGGTCCGGTGAGAAGAGCATCTCCACGTGCGCCAGGTACTTCTGGACCCGGCGCGCCCAGTGCGCCCAGCTCAGGTCCTCGTCCTCCTTGGCTTTGGACGACGCGTGCGTCTCCGCGTCGCGGCCGTGCAGCTCCAGATGACCGAGCTCGGTGTTGCGAACGAGGCGGCCGTCGGTGAAGACCGCGCTGCCGATACCGGTCCCGAAGGTCAACAAGATGACCGTGCCGTCGCGATCGCGGCCGGCCCCGAAGGTCATCTCGGCGATGCCGGCCGCGTCGGCGTCGTTGAGCACCGTCACGGGCAGGCCCAACCGGGCACCCAACAGCGCGTGGGTGTCCAGGCCGATCCATTGCTTGTCCATGTTGGCGGCCGTGCGGGTGACACCCGCCGTGACGACCCCCGGGAACGTCATACCGACCGGCCCGGTCCACCCGAAGTGGCCGACCACCTCGGCGACGGCGTCAGCGACGGCGTCGGGAGCGGACGGCTGCGGCGTCGCGACCTTGTAACGCCCGGCCGCGAGATCCCCGCTGTCCAGGTCCACCGGAGCACCCTTGATCCCGGACCCGCCGATGTCCACGCCGAAAATCTGCACGGACTCGACGATAGAACCGGACGGCGACGGCCGCAGCCGGGATGAGCGACGTGTCCATTCCGAGCCGCCCCTTCGCCGAGGGCTTTCACCCGACATACCCCGTGATGAGCTCATAGAAGATCGGCTCGCCGGTCGTCGTCACCCGGTGCCGGAACCGGGTTCGTTCCGTCACCACCAGGCCCCCGCCGGCCACCAGCCGCTCGACTGCGGCGCCGAACCCGTCCGGATCCGATTCGTCCATCCACCGCTCATCGATGGTGAAGGTCGCCGGCGCGCCGGCCGGCAGGATCGCGAGTGCGTTTTGCAGCGCCTTCGGCGTGGCATGCGTGCCGCCGAACGCTCCTGCCGACACCAGGCCGCCGAACGCGTACGGGCGTAGCGCCGCACTCAGCGCGTCGCCCAGCAAGAAGTCGCCCACCACGTAGTCGGCGTAGACGCCCGGCCGGTCGCGCATGCTCGCCGCCCGCGCCGCCGGCAGCGAGTCGACCCCGACGACCCGGGCCACACCGCCGCGACGCACCAGCTCGCCGACCAATCCCGTGCCGGCACCGACGTCGAGGACCGTCATCGAACCCGGATCCAGCCCGCGCCGCGCGGCCGTCCTCAGGAAGCCCTCCGCCGCGACCTGCGGCGATCTGCACCGCAGCCGTTCCTGGACGACATACTCGTACAGGCCGGGCACGGCATACACCCGCTCGTACTCGTGCAAGTGCACTACATCGTGCTCGCTCAACGCTATGTACTCGCCGTCAGCCTCCGGCGGCCCCAGCAGACGGACACCCGCAAACGCATCAGCCATGACCATGACCATGGCACAATGCGCCCGGATCCGGATCTCTGATCAGCAGCCGGAAGCACCCGCTACGGTTTTGATCTCTAGCCTGTGCCCGACCGCTCCCGAAGCGCCACCCGCAGCGCGGACTCGATGTCCGCGTCACGAAATCGGAACCCGGCCGCCGACAACCGCTCCGGCAGAACCCGCAAGCTGCCCAGCACCTCCGGCCCCATCTGTCCGACGCCGATACGCAACGCCCACACCGGCAACCGCAGCCACGCCTTCCTGCCGACGGCCGAAGCCAGCGCCTGCGTGAAGTCGGTTGCCCGAAGTGGAGCCGGAGCCGACAAGTTGTAGGGACCTTCGGCCTCCGGGCGCTCGGCCAGAAAACGGACAGCTTCGACCGCGTCGTGCAACGAAAGAAAGCTCCAATAGGCCCGTCCCGACCCCAAGGTGGCGCCCAAGCCGAACCGGAACGGCGTCAGCAGCCGCGGCACCAAACCGCCGGCCGCCGACAGCACCAAGGCGGTCCGCAGGTGACAGACCCGCACACCCGCCTCGGTAGCCGGCCGGGTGGCAGCCTCCCACCGCGCGGTGACCGGCGGCAGAAACCCGCCGGTCCCCGCCGCGCTCGCCTCGGTGAGTTCTTCATCTCCACGCTCGACGCCGTAGTACCTGATCCCGGACATCGAGACCAGGACCGGTGGCGGTGTGGCGGCCCGCGCCGTCATCGCCGCCAGCGCCGATCCGGTGCCGATCCGGCTGGACGCGATCAGTTCGCGATAGCGGGCGTTCCATCGCCGGTCACCGAGCGGCGCGCCTGCCAGGTTGATCACCACGTCAGCGCGATCGACAAGGTGCGGATCGGGACGGCCCGGATCCCATTGTTCCTCATCAGGGCTCTGCGCTGGTCGACGAACGAGGCGGACCACCTCATGGCCGGCAGCCCGATAAGCGGTACAAAGGGCGCCGCCGATCAGCCCGCTCGACCCGGCGATGACTACCCGCACGTGCGCGGCACCTACCCGTGCCCGACACTAGCTACGAGCGTAAGCACAAACCCGGCCCCGACCAGCAGCCAGATCGCCCGTGCGCTCATCCGCAGCTTGCGACGGAAGTCCGGACGCTCCTGCGCGAGCGCGAAGACCCGCGCCGGCCAGTGCCGCCACGACACGTGCACGAACACGGCGGTAGCGGCCACGTCCAGTACGAGCGCGATGCCGTAGACCACCCGCGACCCCGACCACGGGCACACGACGATGATCGCCGAGGCGCTGGCGATCAACGTCGCCGCCATCGCCAGCACTCGCCAACGATTGCCATGGGCGAGAACCGTGAGGAACTCCTCCAGCTGGTCATCCTCGCGGAAGAACCCTGCGCTTCGAGGCTGTACAACCGCGAGACTGTAGGTCATGGAGCCGGTCCACACCGCGGCCGGCAGGAGATATACGGCTTCCAGGATCACGATCGGCACAGTACGCCATCGGCCCATGTCACAGAAGGTGAAGCCCGGTAGCTCAGCCCGGCGAGCCGAGGACGCACAGGAACCCGGTCGCGTGCTGGGGGTCCAGCGCGTTCTCGATGAGGTGCCACACGTTGGTGTCGTAGGCCTCGCCGATGTGCCCGACCGGGTCGAACGGGCAGGTGTCCTGCACGTACTCGTTCGTGACGCCGGGTTCGGCGACGAAGGAGGTGCTGGTCGGCGTGACGAGTTCGTCGGTGCGCGACGTGATGACCGTGTAATGGACGCCGGGCTGCGCGATCGGACCGCTGTCGAGCGTGGTGACGGCGGCGCCGCCGGTGACGAGGTCGGAGCACGCACCGCAGCCGAACGCGTCGAGCACGGCTTGCGTCTGCGGCTGGATGCCGAGCGCCTGGGCGATCGAGTACAGCCCGGCGAAAGTGGTGCCGTGGGTCGGCGGCGCGAGCGCCACGACCTTGTCGATGCCGGCGGCGAGGTTCTGGGTCTTGGTCACGTACAGCGCCTGGAACGCGCCCTCGGAGTGGCCGACCAGGTCGACCTTCGTCGCGCCGGTCTCGGCGAGCACCTGATGGACGAAGGCTGCGATCTCCGGTGCGGAGGCGTTGATCGGCCGCAGCCCGCCGACCAGCGGGAACCCGGGGTAGGCGCCGTAGGTCGCGCTGAAGGTGCAATAGCCCTTGGCTGCCAGATCGGTCTGGAGGAAGTTCAAGTCCTCGTAGTAGGTCGCGCCGAGCCCGTGCAGCAGCACGACCGGGTACGGATGGGCCGCGGTGGGCCTGCAGGACGGATCGTTGTCACCGCCGCCGGTCGCGGCCGTCGCCTGGGCCGCGCCGGCCGTGAACGAGGTCGCCAGCGCGAGGGCGCCGGCCGCCAACGGGACCGCGATCTTCCACGCGCGACGAGGTGAGGGAGAGCGGGTGCCTTTCGATCTCATGACGATCCCTTCTGCGGGGGTGGGATGGCGCCTGGAAAACACGATTCCGTGCGGTATCGGATACTCGGAAGTATCGACCTGTTAGATTGAAAGTCAATACTCGACGACGCTCTTCTGGAGGCCGACGTGGCGTATCCGCCCAGCGGGTCGGGGGACGCGGCAAACCGCGAGCCGGAGCACGCGGACCGGCTCGCGGACGCCGTGCCCACACGGAAACGTCCCTACCGGTCACAGACTCGCCGACAGGTGCTGGACGCGGCCTTCGCCGTGTTCAGCGAGCACGGCATAGCGGCCGGCAGCCTGAACGAGGTCGCCGCGGCCGCCGGGCTCACGAAAGGGGCCGTCTACTCGAACTTCGCCTCCAAAGACGACCTGGTACTCGCCTTGATGGAGGAACACGCCGCCGCTCGAACCGACGCCGCCCTGGCCGGATTCGCGAGCGCCGAGGACTCCCGGCACGGCCTGGTGGATCTGGCGGCCGCACTGGCCCACGCGATGCGCGCCGACGCCGCCTGGCACCGACTCCTCGCCGAGTACTTCGCGATGTCCGCACACGACCCCCGACGCCGCGAAGGCCTGCGCCGGCGCCGCCGCGAAGTCCGCGACACCGCGGCCCGGGCCGTGGCCCGGGTCGCCGACGGCCTCGACACCGAACTGCCTTTCACCCCCGCCGAGATGGCGACGGTGATGCTGGCTTTGAGCAACGGACTCGCGGTCGAGGCCGATATCGACCCCGATGCCGTCCCCGAAGACCTCCTGGGCAGGGTGCTGCTTCTGATCGCGGGCGATGCCGTCACCGCGGCACGGACCCGGTCGGATAGCTGACGCGGGCCCGCCCGGGCAACCCCGCCCGGGCCGACCCCCGCCCCGGGCGTCGTCACGCCGCGCCGATCTACTCCCAGTCGCCGCGGGTAGCAGGCATGTCCGCACCGCCGGAGCTGTCGGGCACGACACCGAGGACCTGGTGGACGGCGATGCCGCCGTCCTCGAACCCGAGCGCGCTGGCGGCCATGTACAGCCGCCAGATCCGGGCGCGCGCCGGGCCCACCAGCGCCACGGCCTGGTCCCAGTTCGCTTCGAGGTTGGCGACCCAGCATCTCAGGGTCCTGGCGTAGTGCTCACGCAGGGACTCGACGTCGCGGACCTCGAACCCGGCCCGCTCCATGGCCAGCACGACCTCGCCGACGTCGAGTAGTTCGCCGTCGGGGAACACGTAGCGGGCGATGAAGGACTTGCGGCCCATCACCGAGCCGCCGACCGAGGAGATGGCGTGGTTGAGGAGTCGGCCGTGCGGTCCCAGCAGCGAGCGGACCACGCTGAAGTACTCGGCGGTCCGCGCCGTTCCGACGTGTTCGAACATGCCGACCGAGCTGACCGCGTCGAAGGTCTCGCCGGCCAGATCCCGGTAGTCCTGCAACCGGATCTCGACGCGGTCGGACAGGCCCGCCTCGGCCACGCGCTCCCGGGCCGCGGCGGCCTGCTCGGCGCTGATGGTCACGCCCACGACCTCCGCTCCGTGCCGGGTGGCCGCGTGCAGCGCCATCGATCCCCAGCCGCAGCCGATGTCGAGCAGGCGCATCCCCGGGCGTTCGCCGAGGCCGAGCTTGCGGCTGATCAGCTCGTGTTTCGCGGACTGGGCGTCTTCCAGCGAGGTGTCGTCGTCGGTGAAGCGGGCGCAGGAGTAAGTCAGGCTCGGCCCGAGGAACAGCCGGTAGAAGTCGTTGCCCACGTCATAGTGGTGGCTGATCGCGTCGGCGTCCCGGCGTCTTGAGTGGCGGCGGCCGTGCTGGCGGGCCTCCTCGGGCGGCGGGGACGGCGGCAGCCCGAGCGCCCCGAGCCGGCGGGCGACCCCGAGGGCCGACACGGCCGCGCCGATGCCGAGATGGGCGTCGTTGGACGCCGCGCCCTGCAAGGTGCGCAGCACGGTGAAGACGTCGCCTTCCACGTCCAGATCGCCGGCCACGTATGCCCGGCCCAGACCCAGCTCCCCCGGCGACCACATCAGCCGGCGCAGCGCGTTCGAAGACTTCACCTTGACGCTGTCCGAGCCGTCCGGCGGACCGGCCGAGCTGCCGTCCCAGAACTCGAACCGCACCGGCGGCGAATCGCCCAGGACCGCGCGCAGCAGCGGGTCGAAGAGCCCGGCCGCCGTCTTGCGCGTTGTCTGCTCCGAAGTGCGCTCCCGCTCGTCAGTGGACATCCGTACTCCTCCTCAGTATTGCCGGTATCATACCGGCGATAGGGCGGGACGATCTAGATGCCGTAGAGCTCGATGTCGGTCAGCGGCCGGCTTCGGTCCCGCCGTTTCAGCGGCGGGACCGAAGCCGGCACCCCATCAACGTCCGGACTCAATCCGGCCGATCAGTACGTGCGTTGCTCAGACCCGGAGGGTCTTCAGCGCGCCGGCCCACGCCTCAAGCTGGTCGAACAGGACCGTGGCGGCGTCGTTGTGCTGCGGGCCGGGGTTGAAGGTGGAGAAGTTCTCGAAGTCGGTGAAGAGCGAGAAGGACAGCTGCTGGCGGACCGTGGCGATCTGCAGCTCGCTGGCGATCGCCCGCAGGTGCTCGATGGCCCGGGCGCCGCCGAGGGAGCCGTAGGAGACGAACCCGGCCGCCTTGTTGTTCCACTCGGCGTGCAGGTAGTCGATCGCGTTCTTCAGCACGCCGGAGGTGGAGTGGTTGTATTCGGGGCTGACGAATATGTAGCCGTCGAACCCGGCGATGGTCGCGGCCCAGGCCTTGGTGTGCTCGCCCGCGTACTGGCCCATGGCCGGCGGCAGGGCCTCGTCCAGGTGCGGCAGCGGGTAGTCGGCCAGGTCCACCAGCTCGTACTTGGCGCCGGTGCGCGCCGCGGCCTTCTCCACGACCCAGTCGGCCACCGCCTTGCCGTTGCGGCCGGGCCGGGTGCTGCCGAGGATGATCGCGATCTTCAAGTCGCTCATGGGTGCTTCCGATCTGTGAAAGTGCTTGGCGCGGGCGGTGTTCGCCGCGCACGAGGCTAAACGGACTTTACCCCGATTAACCTTCCCGCCGGTAGGATGGCCGCATGGAACGACCCGCTCTGCCTCTGGGTTCACCTCCGACCGGGCGCGCCGACGCCGTGCGCAACCGCAAGCATCTGCTGGCCACCGCCCGGGAGATGCTGGCCGAGCAGTGCGGCGCGGACGGCCTGACCATGGACGGCCTCGCCGAGCGCGCCGGACTCGGCAAGGGCACGGTCTTCCGCCGGTTCGGCACCCGCGCGGGGATCTTCCAGGCGCTGCTCGAAGACGACGAGCACGCCTTCCAGGAGCAGGTGCTGGCCGGACCCGCGCCGCTGGGCCCCGGCGCCCCCGCACTGGACCGGCTGATCGCGTACGGCCGGGCCAGGGTCGCGTTCATGATCAGAAACCGCGACATCGCCCGCGCCTCGCTCGACGGCCGGCAGCCGATTCCGGCCGGGACGGAGTCCCCGCTGTCCCGGGCGCATATCCGCATGCTGCTGGCGCAGATGCCGCTGGACGGCGCCGACCTCGAGATGCTCGCCATCCAGCTCACCGCCGCTTTGGACGGCCCCCTGCTGCTCTACTTGTCGGCCTCCGACTTCACCGAGCCCACCGGGATCGAGGAACGGATCGGCCTGGCGTGGCAGGACCTCGTCCGGCGGCTGTGCGGTACGTGACCTGCACGGGACCACGGACCGTCGCTTCCCCCAGACGGGGGATCGATCCGCGCGTCCGCTGGCCTCGGGAATACGAAACGGGGTAAGGTCCGTTTAAACTGACGGTGCCGACCTACCGCTCGGCGACAGCCCAGTGGATCTACGGATTGGATGGCGAGACCATGCCTCTCACCGGGGAGTACGAGCCCAGCGCATTCGACTTCAGCCGCGACCAGGTGGACCTCTACGAGCGTTCCGGAGGCACCGAGGGCACCGAGAACCAGGGCAAGCCGGTGATCGTGCTGACCTCGGTGGGCGCCAAGTCCGGCAAGCTGCGCAAGACACCGCTGATGCGCGTCGAGCACGACGGCGAATACGCCGTCGTCGCGTCGCTGGGCGGCGCGCCCAAGCACCCCGTCTGGTACCACAACCTGGTCGCGAACCCGCACGTGGAGCTGCAGGACGGCCCGGTCAAGAAGGACTACCAGGCCAGGGAAGTCCACGACGAGGAGTACGCGGCCTGGTTCGACCGCGCCGTCGCGGCCTGGCCCGACTACGCCGAATACCGGAAGAAGACGAGTAGGACGATGCCGATCTTCGTCCTGACGCCTTTCGAGGCGTAGGGACTCGGGCGATTCGTCAAGGAACGGGAACGCGGCGGGTCCGCGCGTAACCGACCGTGGCAGCGGCCAGCGCTGGCGGCCAGACCAGCGCGGCCGCGCAGCTCGCGATGCACAGCCAAGCCCAACCGGTCATCTCCGCCCCCGCGAACGGATCGACCTTCGCCCAATTGGCGACCGAGGCGATGCACAGGACAGTCAGAGCGCAGACTCCAGCCGCACTCGACCCCACCACCACACGCCTCGACAGTCGCTGCCCGGGAGCCAGCGGGCTCCACTGCGGGATCCGGTCCGCGCCGGGCCGGATCAGGACGAACGTCAGCAACGCGGCACACACCTGAATCACGGACAGCGACACCACATAACCGGTCCCGCTGCCAGGCAGTCTCTGAACCTGCCGCCAGTGCTCGGGCGTCCCGAGACTCGCACCGGCCCCGACCACCACCCGCCACACGACGGTCGGCATCGCCGCCGCGACGGCCACCCACCCGCACCACCTCGCCCACGGCGGAACCCGGTGCGCGCCATCCAATCCGTCGGCCACGGCCCAACCCTAGTCATGTCAAGGTCCGCCGCCGGTTCCGGCATGCCGCCCGGCCTCAAGCGACACCGCACCAACACTTGCGAATGCGCCCGGGGTGGGCGGCCGATTCATCACCCTGACCGATCACAGCGATCGGTTTCTTCTGTTGGACCGCTCAATCATCGCCCGGCAGACTCGGGATCAGAACTCGGAGAGGGAGGCAGACCGATGGAATATCGCACCCTGGGCAGCACCGGCACTGTGGTGTCCGCGCAGTGTCTGGGCACGATGACGTTCGGCAAGGAGAGCAGCGAGGAGGTGTCCCACGCCCAGCTCGACCGGTTCGTCGAGGCCGGGGGGAACTTCATCGACACCGCCGACGTCTACTCCGCCGGCGTCTCCGAGCAGATCATCGGCCGCTGGCTCGCCGCCCGGCCGGGAGTGCGCGATCAGCTCGTCATCGCGACGAAGGGGCGCTTTCCGATGGGCCCCGGGCCCAACGACGCCGGCCTGACCCGGACCCACCTGTCCCGGGCCCTGGACGCGAGCCTGCGCCGGCTCGGGATCGAGACCGTCGACCTGTACCAGGCCCACGCGTGGGACCCGCTGACCCCGATCGAGGAGACGCTCGGCTTCTTCGACGACGCGGTACGCGCCGGCAAGATCCGCTACCCCGGCGTCAGCAACTTCCTCGGCTGGCAGCTCCAGAAGGCAGCCCTGCTGACCCGGTTCCGCGGCCTCGCACCGATCGTGACGCTGCAACCCCAGTACAACCTCCTGGTGCGCGACATCGAGTTCGAACTGGTCGACGTGTGCCGCAACGAGGGCATCGGGATCCTGCCCTGGTCACCCCTCGCCGGCGGCTGGCTGAGCGGCAAGTACTCGCGCGACCACACGCCCTCCGGCGCGACCCGCCTCGGCGAGGACCCCAAGCGCGGCATGGAGGCCTACGCCCCCCGCAACGCCCAGGAGCGCACCTGGCAGGTCATCGACGCACTCCGACAGGTCGCCGACGGCCGCGGCGTCTCCCCGGCACAGACGGCACTGGCCTGGGTCGCGGACCGCCCCGCGGTCACCTCGGTGATCCTCGGCGCGCGCACGGTCGAGCAACTCGACGACAACCTCGCCGCCGCCGGACTGCACCTGTCGGACAAGGAGACAGCGGTACTGTCCGAGGCCAGTTCGCCCATCGTGGCCGACTACCCCTACGGCGCACCAGGAATCCACCAGCGCTCGCGGGTCCTGCACCCCGCCGGCTGAAGTCGCGACCGCGTCCGCGCCGATCACCACGCAACGTTCTGCTCGGCGTGGTGGTCGGCGCACCGCACACCTTCGCCAACCCCGGCGACGAACCACTGGTGATGGTCAACACCTTCACCCCCGACCTGTACGTGCGGTACTTCCGCGATCTGCGCGATGCCATGTCCGCCGGCGCGTCGATGCAGGATGCCACCGCCGATGCCATGCCCCGCTACGCCACGACCCCCACAACCGAGTACGCCTGAGGCGTCTTGGAGGCGCGGCACGCTCGACTCAGGACGCTAGGACAGTGTGACGACGGTGACCGAGTCGGCCGCGAACGTCAGGTTCAGCGCGTTGCCGACGAGCGTGTAGCCAGTCGTGGTGCTCTGCGGTGTCACCTGGCTGACGTCACCGGCGTTGTTCTGATCGGTGCGCGCGCCGCTGAGGCTGGTGATCTGAGCAGTCTGGCTCGTCGGCGTGAAGCCCGTGAGCGCGATCGTGGGCGACTGCGCCGTCGAGGACTCATTCGTCACGTTGAGGACCAGCCTGCCGCCGTTGAACTGCGCGCTCACGGCCAGGTACGGGTTGTTCGTCTCGGCGTGCACGACGGTTCCCAAGTTGCCGTCGGAGAACATCGTGGTGACGTACCCGGGCGGCTGGAACCAGCTGCGGTGGGTGTCGAAGAACACCAGGCCCTGGTCCCAGCAGTTGTCGTTCTGCCCGTCCGGCTGCAGGGCGTTCGCCGATGAGACCACGGTTACCCGGTCTCCGTACTGCTGCAGGAGCGAGATCGCCTTCGCGTTCGCCAGCGCGCGTTCCATGTCGTGCTGCCCGGAGTTGAGCTCGAAGACGTTGATCTGGTAGTCGGCGGCCTGGTTGTACTGGTGGAGCCAGTAGTCGAAGCTCCTGAGCGCATCGATCGATTGCTGCACCCCTTCGGGGGCGTCGTCGAAGATGTGGAGGTCGACCGTGATCTGTGCGTTGTGGGCGACCGCGTTGCTCAGGATCGATTGGTAGGCCGACAGGGAGCCGAGCCCGCTCCCCGCGCCGGTCACGTGGTCGGGATCGGTGATGACGTCCGTGTACCCCACGTCGGCGACCGTCACGATGATCGACGGGTCCTTCGCCCAGATCGCGTTCGCGGCGTTGTTGAAGCGGGTGGCGTAGTTCGAGTCGACGTACTCCTCGTTGCCGAACTCGATCTGACGGAACGCGTAGGGGGCCGGGTGCCCGTCAGCGGCGCGCTGGGCACCCCAGGTGGTGCTGGTGGAGCCGTTCAGGTAGTCGACGAAGTCGGCCATGTCTTGGGGAGTCTCGTACGAGTTGAACGTGGGAATCGCAAGGACGCCCAGGGCCTCGGCGAAGTTGAGGAAATCCGGGATCCCCCAGCCGTTCGACTCGTGCGCGTACCACCATCCGGTGTAGTCCGGCCGGTTCTCCCGCGGGCCGACCATGTTCTTCCACCGGTAGTTGCTCCACGTTCCGGGACCGAAGGTTCCCGGGTCGGCGCTTGATCCGCCGAGGCGAAGCACGGTGTTGTGCTGAGACCGCAGCGCATTGGCGATATCGCCTCGGACCGGCAGACCAGCGAATCGTCCCCAGGCACCCGGCTGGAGATACACGTACCCGATGTTGACCGTTCCCGGACCGGTCAGCTTGATCGTGAATCGGCCGGCCTCGTCCGTCGTGTTCGGAGTGAAGGAGAACGAGTACTTCGTCCACGCCGTGCCGTCCACGGTCAGCGACTGTGATCCGTAGACGGTGCCGGCGCTGCTCTCGGCGGCCACCTGTACGGTGACCGGACCGGAGCTTCGCATATAGGCGTAGCCGTCGTAGGAGTTGCCCGCCTGCCAATCGGTTCCCCATCGGTTCAAGCCCATGTTGTCGACACCTACCGAGCCGGAGCCGCCCGTGAAGGTGATCTGCTGACTCTGCGAGCCCTTGAACGGATTGCTTGTGTCCAGCACGAAGGATCCGCTCGCCCCGCCCGAGATCGCTGTACGCCACATGCCGCTGATCCCGGCGTCGCTCTGCGGTTCCGCGAAGCTCTCCCCGAACACCATTTGGCTGTAGAGGCCTCCGTAGATCTCGTGGTTGACGTCCTCCATGCCGACGCCGGTCATCCGCGTCGAATTCAGGGCCTGGTTGTTGATCGCGTTCACGCTGATCGAGTTCCCCACCGGGACGATCGTCCAGTACTGGTCGTTCGCGCTGATGTCGTCCCAGATCTGGGCTTGTGTGCTGTTCGCGGTTCCCGCGCCCACGACGGACAGCACCCCCGTGGTACGGCGCAGATTGGAGAACTTGTAGTAGCCGTTCGGCTGAGCTGTGATCGTCCATCCCTGGTCGGTGGCGCTGACGTCGTCATAGATCATGGCGATCGTGCCGTTGCCGGTACCGCCTCCCGTCATGGACAGGATCCGGCCACTCTTGTTGTTGGTCAGGTGGTAGTAGCCGCCGCCGATGTCCTGGATCGTCCAGTACTGGTCCGGTGCGGTGATGTCCGTGTAGACGATGGCCGGGGAGTCATTCGTGGTGCCCCCGCCCTGTACCGACAGCGAAGATCCGCTGTTCTTGTTCACGATCTGGTAGAGCACGGTCGGGTCCTCGAACGTCTGCACCGGGACGATCTGCCACGACTGATCAGAGGCGTTGATGTCGTCCCAGACCTGCACGAGGGTGTTGTTCGCCGTGCCGGCGCTCACCGTCGACAGCGCGGCGTCGGCCCGCTTCCGGTTCGTGATCGTCACCGTGCCCGACGTGGCGCCCGGCGCGACCAGCCAATCCTGATCGGGGTACCCGTTCAGGTACTGCCAGAGGTGGACGAGGGTGCCGTTCGCCGTAGCGCCTTGGTCCAACGACAACGCGCGGCCGCTGCGCACATTGATGAACTTCTTGTAGCCCTGCGCCGAGTCCTGGATGTACCAGAACTGGTCCGTCGCATTCACATCGTCGTAGAGGATGTCGTTGTCGCCGTTGTCGGTGCCGCCGCCGAGCACGGACAGCAACCGCCCGGACGCCACATTCTTGATCTTGTAGTACACGGTCGGGCTGTAGCCCGTGTCGGCATGGGCCGGGGACGGGGCTGCCAGCGTCCTGACGCTGCTCGCCAGCAGCGTGGCGCCCGTGGCGGCGATGACCTGCCTGCGCGAGAAGGACAAGGGCGACATCATGGGCTCGCTTTCGTGGGTCGGTGGTGCTACTCCGGAGGGCTGTCGGGCTGTCGGGCTGTCGGCCGGGGTCGGTTGACGTGGTGCGGTGTCGCGGATCTCAGTTCTCGGTCCAGGCGGTTGGGCGACCTTGGCCCGCTGCCCCGCCGGGGGTCGGCGAGGAGCGTGCGATCAGGGTCTGGATGGCGTCGTCGTCGGCGTCGGCGAGTGAGGCGCCCAGGGACACGGCGGCCGCGCCGGCGGCCAGGAACGCGCCCGCGTTGCCGGTGGTGATGCCTCCGGTGGCGACGAAGCGGGCGTCGGGGAAAGGCGCGAGCATCGCGGTGATCCAGGCGCTGCCCAGCTGGGCGGCCGGGAACGCCTTCAGCCACCGCAGCCGGAGCCGGGTCGCGTGTTGCACCTCGGTGCCGGTGGCGACGCCCGGCAGGTGGGCCAGCCCCAGACCGGTGCAGGCGGTCAGGACGTGCTCGTCCAGTCCGGGGGCGACGGTGAAGGCGGCGCCGGCGGCGGCGACTTGCGCGACGAGCTCGACGCTGGTGACGGTTCCGGCGCCGACCAGTCGCCGGCGGTGCTTGCCCGCGGTCGCGGCGGCGGCGAGGGTGGCCAGGTCCCTCTCGCGCTGGACGGGGATCTCGACGGCCACCACGCCCAGGTCCCAGAGTCGGTGACAGAGGTCGAGGGTGGTCGGCTGGTCCAGGCCGCGCAGGATCGCCAGCACCGGACTGTGGCGGAACATCTCGTCGAAGACGTCCTGGGGCGCCGGGTGGGAGCCGGTCATTGCTTTCTCCTGCTGGGGTGCGGTTGCTCCGGGCCGGCCGGAGGGCCGATCACGGTTTGGGGACGTAGGCGTCGGCGGGGAGTCCTTTCACGCCCACGTCGGCGCAGAACAACTTGCCGGAGTGCTCGTGCCGGGCCCGCTGGGCGCCGGTCATGTTCTCGGCGGAGGTGGTGATGAACAGGGTGCCCAGATCGGGCCCGCCGAAGGTGCAACTGGAGACCTGCGGGGCGTCGACTTCGACAATGGCCAGCAACTCCCCGGACGGCGTGTAGCGATGGACCGCGGAGCCGTCCCACAGCGCGACCCACAGGCAGCCTTCGGCGTCGATGCACATGCCGTCGGGATGGCCGCGGGAGGGGTCGATGGTGACTACCGTGGCCTGCTCGGTCAAGCGGCCGTCGGCGGCGACGTGGAAGCGGTCGACGCGCTGAGTGGGCGTGTCGATGTAGTACAGCCGATCCCCGTCCGGGGAGAAGGCCAGGCCGTTGGAGATGGTGGTGCGCGCCCGGGCCACGGTGATGGTGCCGTCGGGGTCCAGCCGGTACAGCGAGCCGGCGCCGGACTGCTTGCCGAAGGCCATGCTCCCGGCCCACAGCGCGCCGCGCGGATCGGCTTTGCCGTCGTTCATCCGCATTGGCTGACCCGCGTCGGCCTCGGGCTGCCCCAGAGGCGTCACCGTGCCGTCGTACGACAGGTGGGCGAAACCGTGGCCGGCGGCCAGCAGCCATCCGCCGTCGGGTCCGATCGAGGGTGCCAGGGCCCCGACGGGAACGCCGACCCGAAAGCTGCGCTCGACCTCCAGGCGGCCGGTGTCGGCGTCGAAGTCGGCCTGATGCACGAGACCGGCGTATTGGTCGACCCACAGCAGCTTCTCCAGGCGCGGGTCCCAGAACGGCCCTTCGGCGTGTTCGGCGCGGTGGTTCCCGGCCACGCGGCTCACAACGGTTCGCACGGCTCAGCCCTTTGCGATCTCGGCGACTTCGACGAAGTCACCGCCGTGCCGCAGAGAGGCCGCCGCGGCGAACACGACCGCGAGGTCGGCCGCGGCGTCGGCGAAGGTCACCAGCGGCCGGCGCTCCTCGGTGATCGCCGCCACCCAGTCGTCGACCATGAGCCGGTGGCTGTCGTAGTAGTTCTCCGGCGGGCTGATGGCGGTGCCCTGCGGCGCCCGCGCGTCGAAGCAGTGGGCGTGGCCGAGGTCGGCCTCATAGCTGACGCGCACGTCGATGCGGGCCTTCGAGCCGAAGACCGTGGCTTCGACCTCGTCGGCCAGGGCAGCGGCGCCCCAGGAGTACAAGGAGTGTGCGAGGAGCCCGGAGGCGAACCGGACGGTGAGCAGGACGGTTTCCACCGCACCGTCTCCAGCGTCCTCGGGCGCGGTGCTGTGCTGGGCGGCCACGGCTGTGATCTCTCCGCCGAGCTGGCGCAGCAGCGACGTGTGGTGGGTGCCCTGGTCCAGCATGATCCCGGCGGACGGGCCGGTGCCGGTCCGCCAGCCGTCGCGGACCCAGACGCCGCCCAGGGTGTAGGCACGGGTGGTGCGCAGTGCCCGAATCGCACCGGCCCGCCCGGCCGCGATGGCGTGGCGGGCGGCCTTGACCGCCGACAGGTGCGGGTAGTTCTCCGCGACGGCCGCCACCACGCCACCGCGATCGCTGGCGGCGACCATGCGCGCGGCGTCGGCGATGGAGGTGGCCAGCGGCTTCTCCACCAGTACGTGCCGGCCGGCGGTCAATACCTCGACGGCGGCGTCGGCATGCAGGTGGTGCGGCAGGCGCTGGTCGACAGCGTCGAACTCGATTCCGGCGGCCAGCACCTCGGCGAGGGAGGCGAAGGCCGGTATACCCAGCAGGGCGCCGACGGCGTCGGCCCGGTCGGGGTACGGGTCGACGGCCGCCACGAGGCGATAGCGGCCGCCGGTCGGGTGCGCGTAGACCCCGGTGGCCACCTCCCAGCCGATCGCTCCGCAGCCGACCAGCACGATCCGCACGCTCGCGGGATCGACCTCGTCGGAGGGCACGGGGGACGCGGTGTTCACGGCATGAACGTCCTTTGTGTTGTCAGTGGGTTGTTGTATGCGGCTCACCGGGTGGAGTCTTCCGGTGCCGCGTCGGCTGGTGGCCGGATCGCTCGGCCGGCGCGGGTGCCCTCGGGAGTGCGCCCCAGGAGCAGGTTCTCAGCGACCGACAGCTGGGCCACCAACGGGAACTCCTGGGAGACCATGGCCACCCCCGCGGCGGCCGCCGCGGCCGGATGACCGGCCGCGACCTCTTTGCCGCCGACGTCGACCACCCCGGTGGTGGGGGTGACGGTGCCGGCGATGGCGCCCATCATCGTGGACTTGCCCGCACCGTTCTCGCCCACCAGCGCCACGACCTCACCGCGGCGCAGCACCAGGTCGGGCACGTCCAGGACGCGCACCTGCCCGTACGCCTTGGTCACCTGGCGCAGGTGCACCGCCGGGCCGGCGGCGACGTCGGCCGCCGTCATGACGAGGCGAGGCCGAAGCTGGCGAGCTTGGCATCGTAGGCGTCGAGGTTGGCGGCGGTGACCACGCCGATGCCCGAGGACAGGGTGTAGCCGTCCGACTCAAGGTAGGGCTTGAGCAGTGCCATCGTCGCGGCCTGGCCCAGGACCTTCGTCGCGGTCAGGATGTACTCGGCCATGTAACCCTGCCGATAGGGCTGCTGCAGCACCATGGCCTGTATCACGCCGGACTTGAGCATCTGCAGCGTCTTCGGCTCGGAGTCGTCGGCCAGGATCTGCACCTTGCCGGCCTGGCCGGCGCTCTGCACGGCCTGCCCGGCCGACGGACCGTCATAAGACCACACCGTGTAGAAGGCCTTCAGGTTCGGGTCCGCCTGCATCGCCGCCGAGGCGTTCTGCAGCGCCACGCCGGCATCACCGTTGTCGTTGTACACCTGGAACACCTTGATCTTGGTGTCCTTGATGGCGTCCTTGAAGCCCGCGATGCGCTGGGTGGCGTTGGTCGCGGTCAGCGAACCGGTCAGCAGTGCCACGTCCCCGCCGTTGGGCAGCATCCGGGCCATGACGCTGCCGGCCTGCTGCCCGGCGGCGTAGTTCGGAGTGCCCAGATACACCGGCGCGGCACTCTGGTACTGCTGCATCGGCCCGTCGATCGGCAGGATGCCGACCCCGCGGGCGGCGGCCGCGGCCACTGCGCCACCCATCGCCGCGGGTTGGATCGCCGAGACGGAAAAGCCGGTGACGCCCTGGGATACCAGCGTGTTGATCATCGACAGCTGTAGAGTCACGTCCTCGGTGGGGGGCTCCTGGAACGTCGACTTGACGCCGAGCTCGGAGGCGCCCTTCTCCGCGCCGGTCTTCGCCGCGTCCCAGTAAGCCGACACCACGTTGACCACGATCGCGTTGTCGACCTTCGACAGGTCCTTTCCCGCCAGCGCCGCCTTGATTTTGTCTCGCAACTCGGCGAGCTTGTCGTCATTGAACGCGATCGACCCCTGCAACGCCACGGCGGCGGAGCCGCCGGCGGCCGACGTGCCGCTCGGGCTCGCGGTGGAGGCCCCCGAAGAGTTGGTGCCGCAGGCGCTCATGGTGAACACGGCTGCGACGAGGACGGCCGACAGTAGATGCTTACGAACTCTGTAACCCATGCAGGGCTCCTGTTCAGGTCGGATCTCGAACCTGGGAGTGGCGCCTTACTCGTGCATCGATCGCCACAGATGAGGGCGGTGTTCCGGGGGTCGCGGCTCGTGCCGGCCCCGCCGAAGCGTGGTGACCCCGCCGAAGCGCGGTGCTTGCTGTGCCGTTGTCAGGCATCCGAATGCGGCGGCTGAAACTGTCACGCAACGTGCTGTGGGAGATAATAATCAGAGTAATCACAGCAATGGAAGACCCAGCGGCTACGAAGCCTGGGACGCTGCGGGTGCCGCGCCCCACCCCGCCGACGGCCCGCCCAGACCCGGACCGGAAGACCTCGAAGGTCCCGGCCGGATCAGAATGCTCAGTCCCCTGCCCAGTGCGACGCGCAAGCCGCGGCCAGCAGGCGTTCGGGGGTGTCGGGGATGGTGAAGTGGTCGCCGAGGGAGGTCAGGGCGGCCCCGGCCATGAGGTGCCCGAGGCGGAGCCGGGCGGTGCACGGGAGATCGTGGAGCCTTCCGTACAACCAACCGGCCGCGAACGCGTCTCCGGCTCCGACGGGCTCCCGGACGACGATCGGCAGCGCGGGCACGACGACCGGTTCATCGGCCCGGTCGAAGGCGACGGCCGCGCGGGCGCCGTCCTTGACCACGAGGGTTGACGGCCGGCCAATCAGCCGGCGCACCTCGGTCGCGGTGACCACGCCCCACAGCGCCTCGGCCTCGTCCAGACCGACGAACACGGTGTCGGCCGCGTTGGCCAGGTCCAGCAGACAGTTGGCCGCAACGGCCGGGGAAGGCCACAGAGCCGGGCGGTAATTGACGTCGAAGGAGGCGTGGATGCCCTGGGCCCGGCATGCGGCCAGCGCATGGCGAACGGCCGCCGCGCAGCTGTCCGAGAGCGCGGGCGTCACTCCGGACAGGTGCAGGACCGCCGGCTGAAAGGCCAGGGCGGTGTCAACGTCGGCCTGCGACATGGTGGACGCGGCGGAACCCGCCCGGTAGTAGGTGACCGTCGAGCCGTGCGGGTCGGGGTCTTTCAGGAACAGCCCGGTGCGCTGGCCGGGCAGGAACCGAACAGCTGAGACATCGACGCCGGTGACGGCGAGGTCTCGGGTGATGCGCTGGCCCAGGGCGTCCTCGCCCAGACGGCTGACCCAGGACACGGGGATGCCGAGTTGGGCCAGCGCCTGGGCAACGTTCGACTCCGCGCCCGCCGTCCGCACCGTGAACCTGGCAGCGGTGCTCAGGGGCAGCCCGTCATCGGGGACAAGTTGGGCCATGGTCTCCCCGAAGCAGACCACGCGCGGCAGGGGATCTTGGTCTTGAGGCATGGGAGGCGCTCCTCGGTGTGGGTTCCGGGCCGGTGACCGCTACCACTCGGCGAAGGCGCCGTCGTCGTGCCGCCACACCGGCGTGCGCCACGGGGTACTGACCGCATCGGCGCGGCGCACCGCGGCCTCGTCGATGGCGACGCCCAGGCCGGGAGCGTCTCCGCGGTGGACATGGCCGTCGTGGAAGTCGAACACCGTGGTGTCCAGCAGATAGTCGAGCAGGTCTTCCCCCGGCTCGTTGTAGTGGATGCCCAGGGACTGCTCCTGGATCAGCAGGTTGGGAGTGGCGAAGTCGACCTGCAGACAGGCCGCCAGGGCCAGCGGGCCCAGCGGGCAGTGCGCGGCCAGAGTCGCGTCGAAGGTCTCTGCCAGGGCAGCGATCCGCCGCACCTCGGAGATACCGCAGGCGTGCGACAGATCCGGCTGCACCACGGCGACCCCGGCCTGCAGAACGGGGAGGAAGTCCCAGCGGGAGTACAGCCGTTCGCCGGTGGCGATCGGCGTGCTGGAGCCGGCGATCAGTCGCGCCAGGGCCGCGTGGTTGTTGCCGGGCAGGACCGGTTCCTCGACGAACAGCGGATGGAAGGGTTCGAGCAGCGGCAGCAGGCGGCGGGCGGCCGGAGCGGAGACGCGGCCGTGGAAGTCGATGGCCACATCCCGGTCGGGGCCCAGAACTTCGCGGGCGGCCGCCGCCCGCTCCACGATGGCAGTGGTCTGCGCCTGGGGCGGCAAATGGCCCACGGCACCGGAGGCGTTCATCTTGACGGCGGTCAGGCCGGCCTCGACCTGGGCGGCAACAGCCTCGCCGACCTCGTGCGGGTCGTCGCCCCCGACCCAGCCGTAGACCCGGACCCGGTCGCGGACCGGTCCGCCCAGCAGTTGGTAGACCGGCACGCCGTGGGTCTTGCCGGCGATGTCCCACAGCGCCTGATCCAACCCCGCGAGTGCTGAGGACAGCACCGGGCCGCCGCGGTAGAAGCCGCCCTTGGCCATCGTCTGCCAGTGGTCTTCGATCCGCCCCGGGTCCCGGCCGATCAGGTAGTCGGCCTGGGCCGCCACCGCTTGGCGGACGACGTCGCCGTGCCCTTCCAAGGATGCCTCGCCCCAGCCGCTCACTCCTTCATCGGTGTCCACCTTGACGAACAACCAGCGAGGCGCCACCTGGAACGTCTCGATCTGAATTACCTTCACGAACCTTCCAATCCTCGGATTACTATGATTAGTATCGGCAGCAGGAACCGGACCACAAGGGGGGCGGATGCAGCGCCGCGGCGATCTTCACACGCGCGTCGTCAACGAACTCGGGGCTGCGATCGTCGACGGTCACCTCGCCGAAGGGGAGATCATCGACCTGGACAAGATCGAGCAGGAGCTGGACGTGTCACGCTCGGTGACCCGTGAGGCCCTTCGCGTCCTGTCCAGCCTCGGCATGATCGTGGCCCGGCACAAGGTCGGCACACGCGTACTGCCCCGCGCCGAATGGAACCTGCTGGACACTCAGGTAATCGCATGGCGCTCCGAAGGCAAGGACAGCGACCTGCAACTGCACGACCTGCTGCAGCTGCGCAGCGGCATCGAGCCGCTGGCCGCCCGGCTGGCGGCCGGCCGGCTGGACGCCGCGGCGCTTCAGACCCTGCGCGAGTCCTGCGACACGATGGAAGCCGCCGCCCAGACCGCGGACCGGCGCACATTCCTGCCCGCCGACGAGGTGTTCCACAGCACGATCCTGATCGGCTGCGGCAACGAGCTGGTCGCGCGCTTCGGGCAGGTGGTCGTCGCCGCCCTGGAGGCCCGGCAGCACGAGTCGCGCACGGCCATCACCGAGCTGACGCCGCCTTCGCTCGTCCTGCACCGCAAACTCCTGCTGGCCCTGGAGCGGGCCGGCGGCGGCAACGCCGGTCAGGCCGCGACCCAGGCCGAGCGAATCGCCCGCGAACTCGTCGACCTGGCGAGCGTCGAACTCGGATTCCAGGCGTGAGGACATCGGTGATCTTGGAAGAGCGCAACCGCACTTCACCGTTCGACCTGTCCGGCCGGCGAGCGTTGGTCACGGGTTCCACCCGGGGCATCGGCGCCGGCATCGCCGAGGGCCTGGCCCGCGCCGGCGCGCACATCGCCGTACACGGCCGTGATGAGCCCGGCGTCAAGGCCGCGGCGAATCGGCTGCGCGACGCGCTCGCCGACGACGGCATCGAGGCCTCGGTGGACTCCGTGGCCTTCGACGTCACCGATGCCGAGGCCATGCTGTCCGCCGTCGCCCGGCTGGAGCAGGACTTGGGCGGCATCGACATCCTGGTCAACAACGCCGGCATCCAACACCGGTCGGCCTTGGTCGACTTCCCGCTACACGCCTGGCAGGAAGTGCTGTCAGCGAATCTCACCAGCTGCTTCCTGCTCGCCCGGCAGCTCGCCCCGGCAATGATCGTCCGCGGCCGGGGCAAGATCATCAACGTCTGCTCGGTGCAGAACCGGCTGGTCCGCGGTTCCACCTCCGCCTACGCCGCGGCCAAGGCGGGTCTGGGCGCCCTGGGACAGGTCATGTGCGCGGAGTGGGCCGCGGCCGGAATCCAGGTCAACGGGCTGGCGCCGGGCTACATCGACACCGACCTGAACGCCGCCCTACAACAGGACCCTGAGATGGTCGACTGGATCCGGTCCCGGACACCGGCTGGCCGCTGGGGAACCCCGCAGGACCTGGCCGGCCCCGCCGTGTGGCTGGCGTCGGCCGCTTCGGACTTCGTCAACGGGCAGGTCGTCTTCGTCGACGGCGGAATGACGGCGGTCATCTGACATGGCGCTCCCATCCGGCCAGGCCGTACTCACGCCAGAGCGCACCGTCGAGGCCGTCCGGATCCACGCCGCCGGCGATCTTCGGCTGGACCGGCTGGAACTGGCCGCACCGCAACCGCACGAAGCGGTTCTGCGCATCGCGTACGGCGGCATCTGCGGCTCCGACATCCACTACTGGCGTCACGGCGCGGTCGGCGCCTCCGTCCTGCGGGCCCCGATGGTCCTGGGCCACGAGGTCGTCGGCACGATCGCGCAGGCCGCCGTCGACGGCTCGGGGCCGGCGGAGTCCACCGCAGTGGTCGTACACCCGGCGCAGACCTGCGGAGTCTGCCAGTGGTGCCGCGGCGGCCGGGAACACCTGTGCCCGAAGTGCCGCTACCTGGGCAGCGCCGCGCAGTGGCCGCACACCGATGGCGGATTCGCCACCTGGATGACCGTCCCGACCGGCCGGCTCGTCCCGATCCCCGACGGCATGGAACTGCGCCGCGCCGCCCTGGCCGAACCGACGGCGATCGCCTGGCACGCGGTCACCCGCGCCGAACAAGCCGACGGGCCGCCCCTGCACGGCGCGCACGTCCTGATAGTGGGCGCCGGCCCCATCGGACTGCTGGTCGCCGCCATCGCCCGGCACCGAGGCGCCGGCGCGGTGACCGTCACCGACCTGCACGCCCGCCCGCTCCAGGTCGCCGCCCGGATAGGGGCCGACCGGACCCTCACGGTCGAGCAGCTGTCCAACGGCACGCCGATCCCCCCGGCCGACATCGTCTTCGAGTCCTCCGGTGCGCCCGCGGGCCTGGCCACGGCGCTCGGTGCGGCGTGCCGCGGAGGCACTGTGGTGGCTGTCGGACAACTCCCACTCGCCGATTTCCCATTGCCCGCCTCGCAGATCGTGACCAACGAACTGACAGTCACCGGCTCCCTGCGCATGGGCACCGAACTACCCGCGTCACTGCGCTTCCTCGCCGAACCCGACTCGGGCGTCGAGGCCATCATCAGCCACGAGTTCGCCCTGGACGACCTCGCGGACGCTTTCACGGTCGCCGCGGACCCCGGCCGGTCCGCCAAGGTGCTCCTGCGCTTCTGAGCTGCGACTACACCAAGAACCACCACCAGCTCCGACCTGGCGCTTCACGACTGCGGTAGTCACGCAGTCCGTTACTCCACCGCGGCCTGATGCCGAGTCAACCCGCCGGAGTCGCCCCGGTCGGGGTCAGGGAGCGAGCACGACGATCTTGCCGGTCACGCGCCCGGCGCCGGCGTCGGCGTGCACGGCGGCCAGCTCGGCCACCGGGCGGCGGTCGGCGACGTGGAGCCGGAGCTTGCCGGCGTCCACCCTGGCGACCAGCTCGGACAGCTGAGCCGCGTCGCTGCGGACCCACAGGCTCGCGCTGCGCACGCCGCGGGCCGGGTCCTCGGGAATCGGGCCGGCGGTGCTGGCGGCGACCCCGCCGTCGGCGATGTAGGCCGCCAGCTGCGCGAGCTCCGCGGGGGCGACGCGCACGTGGTTCACCACGACCTGGAACGAACCGCCCACGGCGTCCGGGCCGGCGGCGAGGTCGAGCGGCCCGACGACCCGGTGCGCGCCGTAGGACCGGAGGCGGTCTGCGTTCTGCGGTACGTCCACCGCGGTCACGTGCGCTCCCAGCTCCACGGCCAGCTGCACCACGAGAGCGCCCACCGCCCCGCCGGCCCCGTTGACCAGGACGGTCTGCCCCGGCTTCAGCTCGGCGAGCTCGAAAACGGTCTGCCAAGCGGCCAGTCCGGTCAGGGGCAGCGCCGCGGCGTCGACCAGATCGATCGTCGCCGGCGCCGGGGCCAGGTACTCGGCCGAGGCGAGCACATACTCGGCGGCGCCGCCGGCGGAGTCCAGCGGCAGCATCGCCACGACCCGGTCGCCGACCCGCACGCTCGTCACGTCCGCGCCGAGTTCGGCGACGGTGCCGGCCACGTCGATCCCCGGCACGTAAGGCAGGCTGATCGGGATCATCTCGGCCAGGACGCCGGCCCGGATGTGGTCGTCGACCGGGTTGAACGACGTCGCCGCCACCCGCACCAAGACCTGCCCGGCGCCGGGGACCGGGCGGTCGACGTCCTCGAAGCGCAGGACCTCGCTGTCGCCGAACTCGTGGAAACGCACTGCTTTCATGACTGCGTTCATGACATGTCCTTTGTTGTGTGGTGAGTGTTATGTGGTGAGTTAGCTGCGATGAGCCAAGCGATTGCCAGGCTGAGTGGGTCAAGCCATCTGCACTGATCGCGTGGAGTTGCCCATCACGATGCGATCGATGGCGCTCGTGACGCTGGCCGGATCATCGGCGGCGCCGACGCTGAGCAACAGCGGGACGAAGTGCTCGGCAGTCGGATGGGCGACCGCGGCGCCGGGTGCCTTGCCGCGGAAGTCGGTGAGGGCGTCGACGTCGGCCCGGGCCAGAGCGTCGACGGCCCATTCGTCGAAGGCCACGGTGTGCGCGGCGAGCGCCGGGCTGCGGAAGACAGCGAAGCTGTGCGTCATGAAGCCCGAGCCGAGGACGAGGACGCCCTCGTCCCGCAGAGGCCGCAGGCGCGCCCCGAGTTTGAGCAGGGCTCCGGGGTCCAGGCTCGGCATCGACAGCTGCACGATCGGGACGTCGGCCGCCGGGTACATGGCCATGAGGGGGATGAAGGCGCCGTGGTCGAGGCCGCGGTCGCTGAACTCGTGCACCGGCGTCCGGCCCAGCAGGCCCTTGAGTCGCCGAGCCAGGTCGGTCGCATCCGGGGTCGCGTAAGGAAGGGTCTTGTAGCGCGGGTGGAAGCCGCTGAAGTCGTAGTAGAGCGGGGTACCGGCTGCCGTACCGGAGATCGCGGCGTGTGCCTGCTCCCAGTGTGCTGAGACGACGACCACGGCCTTGGGCTTCGGCATCGACTGGGCCCAGGCGAACAGGTCGCCGATCCACTGCGGATCGTCGAGGGTGAACGGGGCACCGTGGCTGACGAACAGACTGGGTAGGGGTCCGTCTGAGGGGCTCCACAAGCGTTGCTCGTGCGCCTGCGGCAGGACCCGCGCCAGGTGATCGTCGTACGCCGCGGCCGGGTATGCACCGGCGGGTATGCGGGCGCCGAGGCCGGAATTCTGGCTGCTCACGGTGGTCATCGGTATCGGGTCCTCCACAGGGATCACCTTCGAAAAGGTGCCTATTCACTTGCCTGGGCAAGTCCCAAGCTAACCCGGCGACACTTGCCTTGGCAAGTCAAGCGAGTTGCCTGGGCAAGTATGATGGGCCGCATGGACACCCCGTCACCCTGGCTCGACGACGACCAGCAGGACCTGTGGCAGGCGCTGCTGACCGTCGTCATCGCCCTCCCGGTAGCCCTCGACCGTCAGCTGCAACGAGATGCCGGCATCTCCAACTTCGAGTACGGCGTCCTGGCCCGGCTGTCGATGGCCGACGAGGCCACGATGCGCCTGGGCGAGCTGGCCAGGGACTTCGGCAGCACCCTGCCTCGCCTGTCGAAGGTGATGGACCGCTTCGAAGCCCGCGACTGGGTCGCGCGCCGGCCCGATCCGAGCAACGGCCGGTACACCCTGGCCACCCTGACCGACGCCGGTCGGCAGAAGGTCGTCGCGAATGCACCGGACCACGTCGCGCAGGTGAAACGCCTCGTGCTCGATCCGCTCAGCGCCGCGCAACGCCGACAGCTCGGCGCCGGACTCACGCGCATCGCCGCCACCGTGCGCCGGGAGCTCGAAGGAGAGTGAGGGTCCTGCGACCGGAGAATCCTGACGTCCTGCTCTCGGCTGTCAGCGCGCGCGCAGTCCCACAGTCCCGCTGGCCGCGTTCAGCCCCGGGCCGACGAGATGGAGCGGGCGTAGTCGGTGGGCGTGCGGCCGTAGCGCTTCTTGAAAGTCCGGATGAAGTGGCTGCTGTCAGCGAACTGCCAGTGCGCGGCGAGCTCTGAGACGCTCAGCCGACTGGCGGGCGGCGCGGTCAGCGCCAGCCGGGCCTCCTCCAGGCGCCGCTCGCGGATATAGGAGATCACTGACTCCCCCGCGACGGTGAACGCCCGCTGCAAGGTCCGCAGCGAGACGTTGAGCTCCCGCGCCAGCACCACCGCGGACAGCTCGGGGTCCGCGAGCCGGCTGTCCGCCAGGTCTTTCGCGGCCTGGACCAGGGCCGGTGCGAGCACCGGTTCGGCATCGTCGAAGCGCCGGCGGGCCACCGCCTTGGTCAGTTCGATGAGCGTGCTGTGCGCCGCCTGCACGCCGGCCGGGGTGAGGTCGGGCATCGTCAGCCGGACCATGTTCGTGTGGGCGGTGAGCAGGCGCAGTTCGGCCGAGTTGCTCGGGCCGGTGAGGATCCGGCCGCCGAGCAGCGGTTTGAGGATGGCGGCGGGCAGGACCAGGACCGTCGCCGCCGTGTCGGGCACCGTCTGGAAGTGGGACGGCCGGCCGACATGCTTCAGCAGGAACTGACCGGCCGATATCGTGCGCTCGGCGCGATCGTGGGGACCGCCCAGAGTCCAGGCACCACGCTGCACGACGTAGAGCCGAACCACGTCCTCCGAGCTGGTGAGCGGGCCGTCGGTGCGGATCACCGACGCGCCGTGCAGGTCGGTGATCGCCACGTCGTCCACCCGGGTCGCGCGGTGTTTGACGCGGAAGTCGGCGGTCGTGGCCGGGGTGAAGGTCGGCAGGGGGACGCCCTGGCCGAACTCCGCCTCCCAGCCGCGGCGGAAGGCTTCGAAGGCCTGCGATACGCCGCCGGGAGTCGTGGCGTCCGGCGAGCGGTCTCCGGCTGCCTTACCGCTTTCCGCTCCATTGCGGTCCATGTGACTCGATCCGTTGGGTTTCGGCGTTGGGGTTCGGCGGTATGCGCTGTTGGGTTCACTGTTCCGACGCGCATCGGCGTGGCGCCGATGTTCTGTTCGGTTGGCGCTGCGGTCCACGCCGGTGCGTCCCCAGTCTTCCTAGGCTCGGTCGTGGGGGCAATCCCCAGTTCAGACCCAGCGCATGAGGGAGACGTGAGACTTGTGGATCAACAGGATCCGGGCCGGCTGTCCGACAGCGAGCTCATGCGGTACTTCGTCGGGCAGGTGCAGCAGATGGGCCGGTTGGAGCTGATCGACCGGCTCGTCCACCCCGCCTTCCGCAACCACACCGTCGAGCCGGGTCAGCAGGCCGACCGCGCCGGGATCGGCGAGACCGTGGCGGCCATGCACCAGGCGTTCTCCGACCTGCGGATCGAGATCCTGCACTGCGTCGGGGACGGCGATCTCGTGGCCACCCACAAGATGTTCCGCGGCCGCCACACCGGGACGTGGTTCGGGCTGCCGCCCTCGGGCAACCCGATCGAGTTCCGGGTCATGGACCTGGTGCGCTTCCGGGACGGGCAGTGGATCGAGCACTGGGCCGTCGCCGACGGAGTGACCTTGTTGCGCCAGACCGGCGCGCTGGGCTGATCCCCCAGCGGCTCGATCAGCTCGACCGGCTCCACCGACCCGATCGGCGCGACCGACCCGACCGGCCCGAATCAAGCCACTGAAATCCAAAAACCATGAAGGAGAGCTCCATGAGCACCACCAAGACCTACTCCGTGGCCGTCGACGGAGCCGGCCCGGCCGAGGTGAGCGTCGCCGAATACGGCGCCGGCCAGCCGTTCCTGCTGCTGCACGGCGGCGCCGGGCCGCAGTCCGTCGCCGGCTTCGCCGAGAAGTTCGCCGCCACGCACCAGGTGCGCGTGCTCGTCCCGACCCATCCCGGCTTCGGCGGCACCGCGCGGCCCGAGTCCGTCGGCACGATCCCCGCGCTGGCCGCGCTGTATCAGGGGCTGCTCGATCAGCTGGACCTGGCCGACGTCACCGTCATCGGCAACTCGCTCGGCGGCTGGATCGCCGCCGAGATCGCGCTGCTGGAGTCTGCGCGGGTAAGCGGCATCGTCCTGATCGACGCCGTCGGCATCGAGGTGCCCGGCCATCCGGTCGCCGACTTCTTCACCCTGACCATGGACGAGGTCTTCGCGCGCAGCTTCCACGACCCCGACCAGTTCCGCATCGACCCGGCGACGCTGCCCCCGGCCGCGCAGGCGATCGCCGCC
The DNA here is from genome assembly GCF_015356865.1 of Catenulispora pinisilvae. Classification (GTDB taxonomy): domain Bacteria; phylum Actinomycetota; class Actinomycetes; order Streptomycetales; family Catenulisporaceae; genus Catenulispora; species Catenulispora pinisilvae. The sequence continues at coordinate 32,377 of NZ_JAAFZA010000006.1, read as the reverse complement.
GGGAACCGGGCCGCGATCGCCACGTATGCGGGTTCCGGCATGACCGATCCGGCTCTTGTCGGGCGGCTCGGGACGCTGGAGATCCCCACGCTCGTGCTCTGGGGCGAGAGCGACGGGATGGTCGACGTCGACTACGGACGCGCCTACGCCGCCGCGATCCCGATGGCCCAGTTCCAGCTGCTGCCCGACACCGGGCACTCCCCGCAGTTGGAGACCCCGGACCAGGTCATCACGGCGATCTGGGACAGCGCGAACACTGACTTCTCCGCCTTCACCCGCTAAGGACGCCACGACCATGTCCAAGACCGCAGTCACCCGCATCACCCACAGCTGCCACCTGATCGAGATCGGCGGCCGCACCTTCCTGACCGACCCCTGGTTCAGCACCAGACCCGGCTACTACCAGGGCGAGCCGATCGCCGTCGCCATCCCCGACCTGCCCAAGCTCGACGGCGTCCTGATCAGCCACGAGCACTACGACCACTGCGACCTGGACGCGTTCGCCGCCTACCGCGACCGCTCGGTCCCGCTGTTCGTCGCCGAGACCGTCGTCAGCACCGCCCGCCGCCACGGCTTCACGAACGTCACCGCCCTCGCCCCCTGGGAGCAGGCGGAAGTCGGCGGGGTGAGCATCACCGCCGCCCCCGGCAAGCACGGCGTCTACGAGGTCACGTTCGTCCTTCGGGCAGGTTCGGACGCGGTGTACTTCGCCGGCGACACCATGCTCATCCCCGAACTCGCCGACATCCCCAAGCGGCTCGGCCACATCTCCCTGGCGCTGCTGCCCACCAACGGCCTGCACATCCGGCCCGCGAACAACATGCAGGTCGTCATGAACGCCGACGAGGCCGCCGAACTCACCGCGATCCTCAAGCCCGAACTGGCCATCCCGCACCACTACACCTTCACCAAGGGCTTCCTCGGGGACCGGCTCATCACCCACAGCGACAAGAACCCACTGCACTTCCAGGACGCATCCCGCACCCTGGCTCCCGAAACCAGCGTTCGCATCGTCGAACCCGGCATCCGAATCGAGCTGTAGACCATGACCATCACCGACACAGTCACCGACACAGCCACCACCACCATGACCGACACCGAGGACTTCCTCACCGCGACCCTGCACCACGACAACCTGCAAGCTGACACCGACGACCCGAACCCGCGCCCGATGATCGCCATCCTGGACGCCAAGCCCGGCCTGGCCGACGCCTTCCGCGAGCGCATCATCGAGCTGATCCGCGCCGTGCGCCAGGAGCCCGGCTGCGTCACCTTCATCGGGTATGAGGCACGTGACATACCCGGCCGGTTCTACCTCTACGAGGTCTACGCCGACGCCGCCGCGTTCGCCGCGCATCTGCGAACCGACCACGTCCACGCCTTCATCTCGTCCATCCCAGACCTGAGTACCAGCGGGCCCGGCAGCCTCTTCCAGCTCAACGAGATCGCCATCCCCGAGGCCCCTGCCACGTGGAGCACGCAGTAATCCGCCGACACCGAGGCGTCCCGGGAGGCGGTACCGTGGATCTCTACCGGGGGTCGAGTCGCCGCCGATTTTCCGCGACGCCAGACATGGTCTGCGGATCAGGGCCGGACGCCGTCCACCTCGACCCACAGATGGCGCGGGCCGCGCAACGCCGCCGTCGGTCGATACGGCGGCGGGTCCATCGTGAGGCGGGGGTTGACGAGGCGCCGGACCAGCTCCGGTAGAACGATCTGCGCCTCCATGCGGGCCAGGGGTGCGCCGATGCAGTAGTGGATCCCGCCGCCGAAACCGAAGTGCTCGTTGGGGAGCCGGTCCGGGACGAAGCGGTCGGGGTCGGTGAAGTGTCCCGGGTCGCGGCTGCCCGCCGCCAGGAGCAAGACCACGACGGATCCGCGCGGGATCGTGGTGCCCGCGATCTCGATGTCCGCGAGGGCGGCGCGGTAGCGGAACTGGACCGACGGCTCGTAGCGCACCAGTTCCTCGACCATCGGCACCACCAGGTCCGGCTCGTGGCGGAAGCGCTCCAGGATGTCCGGGTGGCGCAGCAGGGTGAGCATGCCGTTGGTGATGAGGTTGACGGTGGTCTCGTGGCCGGCGATGAGCAGCAGGCGCACGGTGATCAGCAGCTCCTCGCCGCGGAGCGGCTCGCCGTGGTCGCCACCGGTCAGCAGTCCGGAGACCAGGTCGTCGCCCCGGTGCTCGGCGCGGTCTGCGACCAGGTTCTCAAGGTAATGGTGCAGCTCGGTGAACGCGTGATCGATGGCGTCCTGTTCTTCCCGCGACATGGTCGGATCCAGGTCGAGGGTTCGCGCCAGAGTGTCGGCCCAGCCGTGGAACCGGGCCTCGTCCTGCGGCGGGATGCCGAGCAACTTGCAGATCACGCTGACCGGCAGCGGGTAGGCGATCTCTTCGACCAGGTCCAGCCGCGTACCGGGCCCGGCCGCGTCCAGCAGTCCGGCTACGAGATCGTGGACTCCCTGGCGCAGGGATTCGACGACTTCCGGGGTGAACCTGCCCATGACGGCGGCGCGGAGGCGGTCGTGGTTCGGCGGATCCTGCATGATCAGGGACTGGCCGCCGGCCGGCTGGCCGGCATTGCGCAGATCCGAGCTGATCCGCGGGTCGTGGAGCAGAGCGGCGATCTCGTCGAAGCCGCTGACCACCCAGGTTCCGTCGGACTGGCGGGACACCGGCTCCGAGCGCAGGGCGGCGTAGATCGGGTAGGGGTTCGCGCGGCTGGCGGGGTCGAGGACGCGGGCGAACAACTCGGCCCGCGGAGTCGACACGTCGGAGACGGAGACGGGCCGGGAGTCGACCCCAGTGCTTTTCGACATGATGAAACCCTCCGATTGTCTGGTCAGTGGAGCTTTGTGCGGGGCGCGGACGGCCTATCCGGCCGCAGGCACGGCGAGGTCGAGGACGCGTATCGGGTCAGGGGCGTCGGCCGCGTTCAGATCGGGCGGGAAGCTCATCCGGCTGCTGATCATCTCGGCGTAAGCGTCGAGCGCCCGGGGGGTGTTGACGGCCAGCGCGCCGATGATCCTGCCGCCGCGGCCGTAGGCGGCGACGAAGGCGGCCCGCTCCACCGAGCCTTGGAGAACCGCGACCTGGTCCGCGCGCCCGGGCACCCCGACCACCTTGATGTTCACGCCGAACTGGTTGGACCAGAACGTCGGGAGCGCGGTGTGCGCGCGGACCGCCCCGTGAAGGATGGTCGTGGCTGCGACACGTGCCTGCCGCACGGCGTTGTCCCAGTGCTCGACGGCGAGCAGGCCCTCATAGAGCGGGTGCGGCCAGCAGGCGACATCTCCGGCCACGAGGATGTCGTCGCAGGGCCGGCCATCGGTGTCGACGGCACGGCAGAAGGGATCGCACTGGACCCCGCGGGCGTCGATGGCGAGCCCGGAGCCGGCCAGCCATTCGACGTTGCGGACCGCGCCCAGCGCGACCACGGCCACGTCGACGTCGAGCACGTCGCCGTCGGAGAGCCGGACGCGCCGCAGCCGGCCGTCGGCATCGCCTTCGAGGGCGAGCACCGACGTCTCGGTACGCAGGTCGACGCCGTGACCGCGCTGAAGACGTCCGGCCGCGGCCCCGGCCCACTGGCCCAGGGCACCGGCCAGGGGAGCCGCCGAGCGTTCGACGACGGTGACGTCGAGATCCAGTTCGCGGCAGACCGACGCCACTTCCGAACCCACGAACCCGGCGCCGATCACCAGCACCCGGCGGGGGCGCGCGGCCAGCCGGGCCTGGAGTTCCAGGGCGTCGTCGCGGGTGCGAATGCTCAGGACGCCGGTGAGAGCCGCCTCGGCGGTGTCCGGCCAGCGCCGGGCCCGCGTTCCGGTGGCGATCAGCAGCTTGTCGAAGCCGAGCGCCGTGCCGTCGTCGAGGGTCAGGGTCTTGGTATCGCGGTCGAGGGCGACCGCCGCGTTGCCCAGGCGCCAGTGCGCGTCGAGGTCCTGCCGTTGGGGCAGTCCGGTGCTGTCGGCGGACATGCGGCCGGCCAACACCCGCTTGGACAATGACGGCCGGTCGTAAGGAGGATGGGGCTCCGCTCCGACAAGCGTGACGCGCCCCGCGAACCCGCCGCCACGAAGCGCCTCGGCGGCGTGCAGGCCGGTCAGCGACGCACCGACGATCACCACGTGCTCGCCCACCACATGCTCGCCGCGGTTGCCCGGGTGGCCGCTCACCGGAGTACCCCCATGGAATCGGCTGCCGGGCGCACGGTCGACGGTTGCCCGTCGTCCTTGCCGGGACCAGCGGCCGGCCCGATCGTGATGGCCTGGACCGGGCACGCGGCGCGGGCCCGCTCCAGGTGCAGCCGCCACTCGTCCGACGGGGCGCTGTCATATTCCAGGACTTCCCGCCCGCTGATCTCGAAGATCTCCGGGGCGGCGAATACGCACTGCCCATAACTCTGACAGCGCGCCAGATCGACCATGACTCGCATCACTGAGTACTCCTTCCGAACAACCACTACCATTGGGATAGTACTTCCGAACCGGTAGGAGTGAAAGAGGGTACTGCGATGGGTAGGCTTGCCGCCGTGCCGACCAGCGACCGAAGCAGTGATCGAAGTAGCGATCGAGGTAGCGATCGAGGCAGCGACAGCGATGCGCACGCGCCGGAAGGACCCGCTCTGCCGATGGGGCAGGAGCTGTTCGCCTTGCTGGGCGAGCGCTGGAACTACGCGATCCTGCGCCAAGTGTTCTTCGGCGTGGAACGGTTCGGCACGCTCCAACGCGCCCTGGACATCGCTCCCCGGACGCTGACCGCCCGCCTGACGACGCTGGTCGAACTCGGTCTGCTCGAACGCCACCAGTACCGCGCGGACAAGGAATGGTTCGACTACCGGCTCACCGCGGCCGCCCGGGAACTGGTCCCGGCCTGGATCACGATGTCCCAGTGGGCCAGCACCCACCTGGACCACGAGCGGACCGCCCAGCGCCGGCTGCGGCACAAGCTCTGCGGCCAGATCGCCGTACCCGTGCTGACCTGTAGCCACTGCGGCGAGGAGATGAGCGGCCGCGACCTCGAACCCGTCGAGCTTTCGACGGAGAGCGAGGACGTCTTGCGTCCCGACGGACCCTGAGACAAGCCCTGAGACAAGCCGTGGAACAACCCCTGGAACAAGCTCCAGGCCGCGCCGTCACGAACCGGTCGACGCCGGTCGTTCCATCCCTTCCATCCCCAGTGCGATGTCGACGAGCATGTCCTCCTGGCCACCGACCAGACCTCGCCGACCGGCTTCGATGAGCAGCGTGCGGACGTCGACGCCGTACCGGTCGGCCGCGGCCTCGGCATGCCGCAGGAAGCTGGAATAGACCCCGGCGTAGCCGAGGGTGAGGGTCTCGCGATCCACCCGCACGGGCCGGTCCTGGAGCGGCCGGACGAGATCGTCCGCGGCGTCTTGCAGGGCCAGCAGGTCGCAACCGTGCTGCAAGCCTTCGAGGTCCGCGACGGCGATGAAGGCCTCGATCGGGCAGTTGCCCGCCCCGGCGCCGTGGCCGGCCAGCGAGGCGTCGACGCGGATGGCGCCCTCCTCGACCGCGGCCAGCGAGTTGGCGACCGACTGCGACAAGTTCTCGTGCGCATGGATGCCGATCTCAGTAGCCGGATCCAGGAGGTCCCGATAGGCGCGGACCCGCTCGCGCACCCCGGTCATCGTCAGGTGGCCGCCGGAGTCGGTCACGTAGACGCAGTGCGCGCCGTAGGACTCCATCAGGGCGGCTTGGCGCGCCAGGTCCGCGGCCGGCGACATGTGGCTCATCATCAGGAATCCCGAGACGTCCATACCGAGTTCGCGTGCCGTGGCGATGTGTTGGGCTGAGATATCGGCCTCGGTGCAGTGCGTGGCAACGCGCACCGAACGCACGCCGAGTCCGTACGCCCGCTTCAGGTCTTCGACGGTACCGATACCCGGCAGCAGCAGGGTGGTAAGCCGCGCCGTGGTCAGGCTCTGCGCCACCGCCTCGATCCACTCCGCGTCGGTATGGCTGCCGGGCCCATAGGTGAGGCTGGTTCCGGCCAGGCCGTCTCCGTGGGCGACTTCGATCCCGTCGACACCCGCCGCGTCGAGGGCGGCGGCGATCCGCGCGGCCTGTTCGGGGTCGATGCGGTGCCGGGTGGCATGCATGCCGTCGCGAAGGGTGACGTCCTGGATGAACAACCGGGTGCTCATTTCACCGCCTGCGGGGTCCGGGCCGCGATCTGTTCGCCGACGCGCAGGGCGGCCGAGGTCATGATGTCCAGATTCCCGGCGTAGGCCGGGAGGTAGTGCCCGGCGCCTTCGACTTCGAGCAGGACGGTGACCTGGTGGGTCACCGGCCGGTCCGGCACCAGGGTGTGCGGTCGGCCGTCGACGGCCGTGATCTGCACCGGGCGCTTGAGGCGATAGCCGGGGACGTAGGCGGACACGTCCGCGATCATGCGCTCGACGGCTGCGGCGATCCGCGCACGGACCTCGGGATCGGGAGCGTCCACCAGGCAGAGCACCGTGTCGCGCATGATGAGGGCGGGCTCGGCCGGATTGAGGATGATCACGGCCTTGCCGCGCTCGGCACCGCCGACGGATTCGATGGCGCGTGCGGTGGTCTGGGTGAACTCGTCGATGTTGGCGCGCGTGCCGGGACCGGCCGATTTGGAAGCGATCGAGGCGACGATCTCGGCGTAGCGCACCGGCGCTGCTCGCGCGACGGCCGCGACGACGGGGATGGTCGCCTGGCCGCCGCAGGTGACCATGTTGATGTCGGCCGCGTCCAGGTTCTCTTCGAGATTGACCGCGGGGACCACGAACGGGCCGAGCGCGGCCGGAGTCAGGTCTATCAGGCGTTTGCCATACCGCGCGAGCGCCCGGGCGTTGGCCACGTGCGCCCCGGCCGAGGTGGCGTCGAACACGACCCCGATATCATCGAAGCCTGGCATCGCCATCAGACCATTGACACCCTGATCGGTGGTCGGCACCCCGAGGCGGCGGGCTCTTGCCAGACCGTCGGAGCCGGGGTCGATGCCCACCATCGCCGCGATCTCCAGGTGTCGGCTGAATCGCAGCATCTTGATCATCAGGTCGGTGCCGATGTTGCCCGAGCCGATGACGGCCGCCTTCACTCGCTCGTTCACTCCGCTCTCGTCGTTCACGAAGCGCCTCCCGCGAAGCTCGCTCTAACCTCACCGACGCCGCTGATCCGCGCGTGAAAACTGTCGCCCGGCGTGACCGGCACCATGGGTCCCAGCGCGCCGGACAGGACGATCTCCCCGGCCCGCAGCGGTCGGCCACGATCGCGCGCCGTCGTGGCCAGCCAGGCGACCGCGGTGAGCGGATCGCCAAGGCAGTCGGCGCCCGAACCGGTCGAGACCACTCCCCCGGCGCGAAGCAGAGTCATGCGACAGGCGGGCAGATCGAGTCCGGCGAGATCGACGTGCCGGTCCCCCAGGACGAACAGACCCGAGGAAGCGTTGTCCGCGACGGTGTCCACGATATCGATGTCCCATTCGGCGATCCGGCTGTCGACGATCTCCAATGCGGCGACGACATACGCGGTGGCGGCGGCCACCTCGTCGCGGTCGATCGCCGCAGAGGTCAGATCGCGCGCGAGCACGAAGGCGATCTCCGTCTCGATCTTGGGTTGCAGGGTGCGCGCGGTATCGATGGGTACATCGGTCCGACATTGCATGGTGTCGAGCAGGACGCCGAAATCGGGCTGGTCGACACCGAGCTGCCGCTGCACGAGCGGATTGGTCAGGCCGATCTTGCGTCCCACGATCCTGGCTCCGGCCGCCTGCTGTCCGGCGACCCAGGCGGACTGGACGGCGTACGCGGCGTCCACGTCACCGGCGGGCAGCAAGGCGCGCACCGGGGCACACGGCTGCCGCGTCGCGCGCGCCGCGCTGAGCCGGTGCAGCGCCTCGGCGGCGTTGGCGTCGGCATTGGCGTCGGCATTGGCATTGGCATTGGCATCGAGCGTCGTGGCGGGCACAGACATGTCAGCGGACCGCGGCATATCAGACCACCTCGAAAGTCGTGGCGATGCCCATGCCGGTGATCCACTCCGGGACGGGCTCGTAGCCGGTCCACACGAACGGCCGGTCCACGGCGGCCCGCCCGATGAGCCACGTGCGGATCTCGTGGCCGCCGCTACCGGCCTGTTCTTCGAGCCCTGCGTCACCCAGCGTGGTGACCGGCGCGAGGTCCGGGGTGGTCAGCTGCTTGAGGAACCAGGTGTCCCAGGCGGCGTTGACCGGGGCGTTCGGATCGCCTCCCATGGCCCGGACCCGGGGTTCGCGCGCCGCGGCGAACGCCTGGAGGTCCGCACGACCGTGGATCACCGCCGCCCGCCGTTCACCGTCGACCGCCGGGTCACGCGGATCGTTGGACGGCAGCCAGTGCGACAGTCCGCCGCTGGCGACGACCAGGACGCGCCCGGCGAAGTCCGCGCCGCGGACCGCCGCGCCGAGCGCCCGGCCGAGCTGCACGCAGCGCGGCATGCTCGGCAGCGGCGGGGCGGCGGTGTTGACGACCAGCGGGACGAGCGGGACCGGGCGCGCGCCTCGGACCATCTCATAGCTCTGTGTCACTCCGTGGTCCACGGTGAGGGCGTAGGACAGCGACAGGTCGAATCCGGCTCCCGCCAACGCGTCCCGCACCGACCAGGCCAGAGCCCGCGCGACCGGCAACGGTCCGGACCGGCTGCCGAAGTCGCCGAACCCGGTGGCCTCTTCCACGCCGAGGACGAACGGCGGCATCTGGTCGTAGAAGTTCGCGTGGAAGTGATCCGGGCCGATGACGATGACGGCGTCGGGTGCCAGCCGGTCCACGGCCGAGGCCACTCGGGCGGCGTCGGCGAGGAATCGGCCGCCGGGCTCGGCCGAGCTGCGCGGCGGGGTCATCGTCGCGAACGGCGAGTGCGAGATGCCGACCAGGCCGATGATCTCGCTCATGCCGGGTCCTTGCCGAGGAGGAGGAAATCGTGGTGGGCGCGCAGGAATTCGTCCTTCTTCTCCCACTGCGGCCAGTGGCCGGCGTCCGCGATCACGTGCAGGCGGGCGTCGGGCAGCCAGCCCAGCAGCAGTTCGGCCTCGTCGAGTCCGCCGGTGGGATCGTGATCGGTCCACAGCAGCAGCGTCGGAGCGGTGACCCGGCCGACCCAGGCCGGGCGCCAGGCGAAATCCTTGCGCACCTCGGGATCCTGCAGGACCAATGTGTTGGTGATCGCCTGGAGGAACCCGGGGCGGCTGTAGACCGCGCGGCGCAGGTTCACCAGTTCGTCGGTCACCATCTCCTTGTGGTGGAACAGGAACTCCACCCGGCGGCGCACCGTCCCATCGCTGGGATCCCGGACGGCGGCCAGCGTGCTCTCGCGCATCCGGACCATCACCTCCGGCTTGTCGGCGATGTTGCCCGGGGTGTTGAGGACCAGCCGCTCCACGCGCTCCGGGTGGTGCGCGGCGGTCCAGGCGACGACCCAGCCGCCGAGCGACTCGCCGGACAGGTGCGCCGAGTCGATACCGAGGGCGTCCATCAGGCCGAGCAGGTGCTCGGACAGGACGTCGATGGTGTAGGGCCGGTTCGGGAGGTCGGACCAGCCGTGGCCGACCATGTCGTAGGCGGTGACGCGGAAGTCGGCGGCCAGTCCGGCGATGTCGCGTGCGTACGCCTCCAGGTGTCCTCCGGTGCCGTGCAGCAGGATCAGGTCGGGCCCCGACCCGGCTCGCAGCACCCTGGTACGCACGCCGCCCACTTCGACGTGGCGGAGTTCGTGGTCGACGTCGGCCAGCTCGCCCCAGATGCTGATGTGCTCGGGCAGCGCGCTCATCGCGGGTCCTCCCCGAATCGGGCGCGGGCCTCGGCCAGGGTCGCCAGGCCCGCGCTCTGCCGCCGGCCGACGCCGAGCAGACCGAGCAGGCGGGAGTTCTCGATGGTCAGGAACTCGACCGGCTCGGTGGCCGAGTCGTTGTAGTGGCGGTGCCAGGTCCACGGCGGCGTGTAGACGAAGTCTCCGGCCGACCAGGACTCCGTCTCGTCCTCGACCTCGCTGTGCCCCTCGCCGCTGATGACGAAGTGCACCGTCTCGTGGTGGTGGCGCTGCATGTCCGAGCTGAGCCCGGCCGGGATGGTCTGCCGGAAGATCTCGAAGGTGGCGGTCGGCAGCTTTCCGGCGATGGACAGCTTGGTGGGGTTGTGCACCTGGTCCGCCGGCAGGGTTTCGAGCTCCGCGGCGTGCACGACGACCGGCCGTGCGGCGCTGGGCCGCACGGTGTCCGAGAGCGCGCCGAGGAAGTCGGCGAGTGCGAATTCGTCTCCTGATCGGGCCATCAGATGGTTTCCGTTCTTCCGCCGTCGACCGTGAGCACGGTCCCGTTGATGTAACTCGCCGCCGACGAGGCGAGGAAGGCCACAGCCGCTCCGATCTCCTCCGGCCGCCCGGCACGGCCGGCCGGGATCCCCGCGGCGTCGGCGGCGTCGAGGTCCTCGAACGCAACGCCGGTGGTCCGGGCGCGGGCGTCGAGGATCTCGCGGCGGCGCTCGGTGGCCGTGGCTCCCGGCGCCACGCAGTTGACCGTGACCCCGTCGGACGCGAACTCCCGCGAGAGCAGTTTGGCGGCGGCCGTGACCGCGGACCGCAGGACCACGGACGTCGCGAGGTCCGGCTGGGGCTGGCGCACCGCCCCGGAGGTCACGAAGACGACCCGGCCGAAACCCCGCGCGGCCATACCCGGCAGGGCGAGCCTGGCCAGGCGCAGCGGGCCGAGCAGCAGGAGCTCGAAGGCGCGCTGCCAGTGCTCGTCATCGACTTCCAGGACGCGTCCGGGCGGCGGTCCCCCGGCGTTGAGCACGAGCACGTCGAGCGGGCCGTGCCGGCTCTCGACCTCGGCCAGCACCGCTGCCGTTGCTGCGGCCCGGGGCTCCGCCACGTCGTTCACCAGGGCATTGATAGTGCCGCCGGTCTTCTCCGCGAGCCGCGACGCCGCGGACTCCAGCGGCCCGGCCCGCCGGCCCGTGATCACCACGCGGTGGCCCGACCCCAGCAGCTGTTCGGCGACCGCGTATCCGATCCCGGCGCCGCCGCCGCCGACCAGAGCGTTGCGAGCGTTGATGGTGGCCTCCTGTCGTCGCGTGCTGGGCCGCCGGCCGCAGCGGGTCTATCGTGAGCCGCATGGAAGCCGGGAACCAACGTTGAGTCCCGCTGAGTGGGACACCGCGGCCCCGGCCGCCGGCGGACTCGACCGCGCCGCGGCGATTCTCGGCGCCTTCGACGCGGCCCACCGCGAGCTGACGCTGGCCGCGCTGGTCGCCCGCACCGGCCTGCCCCGCTCGACCACCCACCGCACCGCCGAGCGCATGATCGGGCTCGGGTGGCTCGACAAGCCGAAAGACCGCTACCGGATCGGCAACCGCTTGTTCGAGATCGCCAGCCTGGCGCCGATCCGGCTGCGACTGCGCGAGGCCGTGCTGCCCTTCCTCCAGGACCTGCACAGCGCGACGAAGCACACCGTGCAGCTCGGAGTCCTCGACGGCGCGCAGATCCTGGTCGTGGAGAAGATCACCGGACACCGGCCGATGCCCATGCTCTCCCAGACCGGCGGCATCATCCCGACGCACTGCTCGGCGCTGGGCCGCGCGATCCTCGCCTACAGCGACCCCGCGACCATCGACGCGGTGCTGGCCGCCGGCCTGGAGCGCAGGACGCCGCGCACCCTGACCGATCCGGTGGCCGTCCTGCGCGAGCTGACCGCGATCCCGCCGCGCGGCTGGGCGGTCGAACGCGAGGAGGGCAACATCGGGGTCAGCTGCGTGGCGGCCCCGATCTTCGGCCCGCTCGGTGAGGTCGCCGCCGCGATGTCGGTCACCGGGCCCTCCGGCCAGATCCGGCCGCAGGCAGCCGGCCCGGCGGTGCGGCTGGCCGCCGCGGCGGCGTCCCGCGCCTACTGCGCGCGCCGCTGACCGCTCTGAGCGTCCCACTCAGCGGGACTCCCGATTGCCGACCCGGCCGGGCGCACCGCACGCTGTGAGCGCTGACCCACCGACGTCGTGCCGGTGCGGCGACCTGAAGGAGACGGCGATGACTCTAGGCGGCGGCTACATGTTGCCCTCGCGCCAAGGACATGCGATCTCGGCGATCGGGCTCGGCGTCACCATGAAGACGAACGGTGAATCGACGCGCGAGGCGTACTCCCTGTTCGAGTACACGATTCCCCCGGAGACCGACGGGCCGCCGCCGCACGTGCACACCCGCGAGGACGAGTCCTTCATCTGCCTCGCCGGCCGCCTCGACGTCCACCTCGGCGGCGAGGACTTCGTGATCGAACACGGCGACTACCTCTACCTGCCGCGCGATGTGGTGCACGCCTTCCGCAACCCGTACCGGGAGGAGTCGCGCGTCATCTCCGTGGTCTCGCCGGCCGGGCTCGAACGCTACTACCAGGCCTTGGCGGACATGCCGCCCGGCCCCAAGGACATCTCGCTGATGAAGAAGATCATGGCCGAGTTCGGCCTCGAACTGCGGCTGCCGCCCGAGGCCCGGTAGCCATGCGAGTCGGGGTCATCGGTGCCGGCGTCGCCGGACTCGCCACCGCGAAGGTGCTGTCCCAGGCCGGACACGAGGTGCGGGTGTTCGACAAGTGCCCGGACGTCGGCGGCGTATGGAGCCGGACTCGGCGCTACCCGGGGGTGACGACGCAGAGCCCGAAGGCGCAGTATTCGCTCTCGGACTTCCCCATGCCCAAGGACTATCCGGAGTGGCCCAGCGGAGCCCAGGTCCAGGCCTACTTCGCGGCCTACGCCACCGAGTTCGGCCTCGATCCCGCTCTGCGCCTGGACACCGAGGTGACGGCGGCGAGCCCGGTCGGCGACGGCCGGTGGACCCTGCGGACCCGCGAGGCCGGGGGCTCGGTCGCGGGCACGGAGTCCACCGAGGAATTCGACCGCCTCGTCGTCGCGAACGGAGTGTTCTGCGAACCTCTGGTGCCGGCCTATCCGGGCGTCGATGAGTTCACCGCGGCAGGCGGACGCTTGTCCGCGGGGACGGAGTTCGACGACGCCGAGCAGGCCCGCGGCCGGCACGTCCTCATCGTCGGCTACGGCAAGTCCGCCTGCGACATCGCGGTGGCGATCAGCGGGGTCGCCGCGGGGACCGACGTCATCGCCCGCCAGCTGCTGTGGAAGGTGCCGCGCAGAATCGGCGGCTTCTTGAACTTCAAAATGCTGCTACTGACTCGGATGGGCGAGGGCCTGTTCCGCTACCTGCGACCGCGCGGCTTCGAGAAGTTCCTGCACGGCCCGGGAAACCGCCTGCGCCGCCGCATGATCAACTCCATCGGCTCGGTCTCGGTCCGACAGTTCGGCCTGGCGGAACTCGGCCTGATTCCCGCCGGCCACATGGAGGACATCGTCCGCGGAGCCATCGGCCTGGCGAGCGAAGGCTTCTTCGAAGGCGTCCAGGCCGGGAGCATCACCGTCCACCGGGACACCACCATCACCCGCCTGTCCGCCGCCGACGACGGCCCCACAGCCGAACTCGCCGACGGCACCACACTGCGCGCCGACCTGGTCGTGTGCGCCACCGGCTTCGCCCAGGGCGTGCCCTTCCTCCCCGAGGACACCCAGGCCCGCCTGTTCGACGAACGCGGCAACTTCATGCTCTACCGCCAGATCCTGCCCCTCGGCATCCCCGGGCTGTACTTCAACGGCTACAACTCCTCCTTCTTCAGCCCCCTGAACGCCGAGATGGCAGCCCTGTGGATCGCCGCCGACCTCGCCGGAGCAGTGGCTCGGCCCGCCCCCGAGGCGATGCGCCAGGCGGTCGTCGAGCAGCTGGCGTTCATGGACGACGCCACAGACACGCACCACTGCCGCGGCACCAAGATCATCCCCTTCTCGATGCACAACGTCGACGAGGTACTCGGCGACCTCGATCTCAACATCAGCAGGGCGGTCCGGGCCACGCACTGGCTGAACCCGGTCAATCCCGCGGCGTACCGGCGGATGACCCGATCGCTTCTCCGGCAGCTGGCTCCGGGCCAGAGCAAGGCAGACTCGGCGGATCGTCCGCCGGCGCTGCTGGGCTGAGAGCGAGAGATCAATCGGCGACGCTTCCGGGCAGCACCATCGCCTACCCCTTCTCCCCGCCGGAGTCGGCAGTCTCCTCGGCGTCCACCTGGTCCGCTGCCCGCTCGACTTCGCGGACCTGTTCGGCGAACTCCGCGGCCGGCAGCCGCTCCAGCCGCACGCCGTAGGCCTGGGCCAGGGTGTCGGCAGGCTCCGCAGAGCTCTCGCGAGCGTCCAGAATCAACAAGCTGCTATTGGCCTCTACGCGGGTGCTCAGCGTGATCAACGCGGCCCCGCCGTCAGTGAGGTTCTTGGCCTCGGCCGCATTACCGAGCAGCGCTCCCGCCGAAAGCCCCAGAAAGCCTCCGACAGGGCCGCCGATCAAGCCGATCAGCATTCCGACGACGCTGGACCCCAGGGTCGGGATTCCCGCACGGCGCACGTACCCGTCGAGCACCCGCAGGTCCTCGTCGGAGGTGCGGGCCAGGATCGCGGACTGTCGCAGGCCCGGCAGGTTCTTCGCCTCCTCGAATGCCGCTCGGCAACGTTCGGCGTCGGTGAAGGACAAGAGGAGCACGTGGTCCCGTTCGTTGATCGCCATGTCAGCGATCATGCACGGTCATCACGTGCGCACGGCTACCGTTGCCCCGCCGCCCGGGTGACGGGCACGACCGGTCGCACCCGGTACGCGGCGGCGGTCACGTCCCGGCCACCGGCAGCGCCGTCAGCATGGTGTTCGTCCCGGTCAGCACGCCGCCCGGCACCGCGATCCAGCACGCCTGCAGACCGTTGGAGAAGCTTGGGTCGTTGTACTTCCAGCGCAGCCTGCCGGTGGCGATGTCTACGGCGTAGAGCGTGCCGTTGCTGGTCATCGCGTACGCCTGGCCGTCCGCGGTCTGCAACGGCACGGCGCCGAAGTTGTCGAAACTGTCGCTGGAGTCCTCCGGCAGCGTCATCGCCCACACCATCTTCTGGGTCTTGGCGTCCGCCGCGTACAGACCGCGTTGGCCGAGTCCCAGCACGAGGTCGCCGCCGGGCCCGGTGATGACGGCCAGCAGCGTGTCGGGTGCCCCCGCGCTGTCCGGCAGATGCACCTCCCAGGCCAGCTCGCCGCTGGTCGGGTAGGCGCCGAAGAAGCTGGGAGTCGTCGAATTCTGCATGAACACGTAGCGGTCGGCGGCGTAGCAGACCCGTTCCGGACCGTCGACGGCGTAGTCGGTGCCGTTCTCCGAGTGATGCTGCCAGACCTGGGAGCCGTCCTTGAGGGCGAGGGTGTAGACGGTGTAGTCCGGGTTGTCCGCGACCCCTCCGACGACCAGCACCTGGGTGCCGATGCTCGGGATCAGGAGGTTCTTGTACTCCGGGCCGGTCTTGGTCCACAGGGTCTTACCGGTGGCGCGGTCCAGGGCCCACACGAAGTCCGAGTCCGTCCCCATGTCAGCGCTGCCGACCACGAAGACCGCCGGACCGAGGACCCCCCGGACCGAGGGATTCATCCAGTTCTGGCCCGGCATCGGCACGTTCCACTTCGTCCCGCCGGTCGCGGCGTCCACGGCCGCGACGTTCGAAATGTCCCCGATGCTCTCCCCGTTGCCGCCCACCGCCAGGAAGACCAGGCCGTCGGCGGTGGCGCCGAGCCCGGATCCGACCGAACCGATCAGGTCCTTGTTCTGCCATACCGTCTTGCCCGCGCGGTCGACGGCCCCGATCCCCGAGGTGCCCTCCCGGGCGACGATGACCAGGCCGTTCGCAGAGGCCATGGTGCCCACCGCGTCAGAGCTGTCGCTGATCGGCTGGGTCCACAACGGCTGGGCGGCCGGACCGTCGAGAACACCCGGTTTCCCGGCCGGCGCCGGGAGCGGGCCCGGCGGGACCCAGGGCTTGGTGACGCCGGGCACGGTCGACGGCGTCGTCTCGGCCGGCAGGCTCGGGGATTCGAAGGCGGTGTCGGACGGGGTGGCCGAGGCGCCGCCGGTGACGCTCGTCCCCGACGTCGAGGCGCCGCCCGGAGTCGGGGCCGGGCCGGATGCCGTGGCGGACCGCGCAGGCGTGGGCAGCGCGACCGGCCCGGTCCGCGTCGACTTGCCGCCGGACAACGCCCCGGCGACACCGCCGCCGGCCGCGACCACCACCGCACCGCCGGCCAGGGCGATCAGGACCTTGCGACGGCCCGGATCGACCGGGGCCACAGCGCCGGGACCGGTCGGCAGCGCCACCGTCGGCGCGTTCGGGCCCATCGGAAGGGGCGTGGCAGCCGTCGGCGGATACGGGCTGACCGGCCCCGACGGCACTGATGGCACCGACGACCCAGGCGGCACAGGTTCCGAGGGCCACACCGGCGACGCCGGCATCCCCGCCGCCGCCACGTCCGGATCACCCCCGACGCCCGCGGTGATCACCGCACCCGCCGCGTCGACCGCCGCCGACACGGCCGCCGGCAGCCACGCGCCGCCCTCGGAAGGCGGCGCCGTCCGCTCCACGAAATCGATGATCTGCCGGGGCGTGGCGCGCGCCGCGGGGTCCTTCGCCAGGCAGGCCCCGACCATCTCCAGCAGAGCCGCCGGCACGCCGCTCAGATCCGGCGTGCCGTTCGCGACCCGCTCCAACTGCTCCGGCGTCGGACCGGAGCCGAACGGTGCGCGCCCGGTAGCCGCGTAGACCAGGGTCCCGCCGAGCGAGAACACGTCGCCGGCCGGCGTGATCTGCCGCCCCGAGGCCTGCTCCGGGGACATGAAGGCGGGCGAGCCGACGACGGCCCCGGGCGCGGTGAAGGCCGCGGCGCCCTCGACGGCCCGGGCGATGCCGAAGTCGATGACGTGCGGTCCGTCGGCGGCCAGCAGCACGTTGCCCGGCTTCAGGTCGCGGTGCACCAACCCGGCGGCGTGCACGCTCAGCAGCGCTTCGGCGATCCCGGCGGCGAGCGCGGACAGCGTGCGCTCCGGCAGCGGCCCGTAGGCGGCCACGGCCGCGGACAGCGGCACACCGGGCACGAACGCCGTGGCCATCCACGGCGGGTCGGCATCCGGGTCGGCGTCCACCACCGGTGCCGTGAACGCCCCGCGCACCGAGCGGGCCGCTGCCACCTCGGCGCGGAACCGGGCGCGGAAGCCCTCCTCGCGCGCCAGCTCCGCGATCACCACCTTCACCGCGACGGTCCGGCCGGCGGCCGACCGTCCCAGGTAGACGGCACCCATGCCGCCGGCTCCGAGCCGGCCGAGCAGGGTGTACGGGCCGACCCGTTCCGGGTCGCCGGCCTTGAGCTGATCCACTGCGTGCCCCCATGTGCATCCAGAAGTGGTCCGATTCGGCGCGGACGACGGCGGCCGTCCTCCGCCTGTCACCTGCCGGCCGCGTTCACCGCCGTCACCAGGCGGCCGGCGATCACGTACAGCCGGCCCCCGCCGGCGTCGAACATCAGCGGGCTGCCGCCCTGCCGTGGGTCGCTGTACTTCCAGCGGGCCTGCCCGGTGTCGGCCGCCAGCGCCCAGATGTTCAGCGCGGTGTCGCCGACATAGACGTTCCCGTCGGCGGCCTTCATCGGAGTCGTGCTGCTGAACGTCTGGTTGGAGGCGGTCAGCCGCGCCGTCCAGCGCGGCGTGCCGTCGGCCGCGTTGAGGGCGTAGAGGTGCGAGAACCCCGCGACATACACGGTCTGGCCGTCCGGCGCCGCCAGCGGCGGTCCGAACTGTTCGTCCGCCCCGGAGCCTTCGAAGGTCCACGCGTGGGCTCCGGTCTGAGCGTCGGCGGCGATCAGCAGGCCGGACCCGTACAGGAACTTGCCGGAAGCGTAGGCGAACACTGTGTCGCCGGAGGAGAGGAAGCCGGCGGTCTTCACCGTGTCCTTCCACCCGGCCCCGCCCTTGGCGGCCGCGTCGTGGACCTGGACCTGGATCGTGGTGTCGTTCGGCTGGCTGCCGGCCAGCCAGCGCGTGCCCGCGGCCGGCACCAGAACGTTGACGATGTCCTTGCCGTCCACCCGCCAGAGCTGGTTGCGCTTGGCGTCCAGCGCGGTGACGAATCCGCGCCGGTCCGCGGTGGCCTCCGTCCCGCCGCCTTCCAGGCCGCTGAGGTAGACGCCGTCGCCGACCGGCCAGACCGTGTCCGCCAGCCCGTCGGCCGCGGACGGGGTGAAGGTCCACACGGCCTTGCCGACGGACGTGTCGATCGCCACGAGCTGCGAGGTGAAGGCGGCCACCGGGATCAGCAGGGCGTACACCGTGGTCCCGCTCACAGCCGGCGGCGCGCCGGTGCCGAGCGTCGACCAGTTCAGCGCGGCGAAGCGCGGCTTGCCGTCCGGGCCGAGGAAGGACACCTCGCTGCCGACGCAGACCACCGTCTGCCCGGCGATCGCCACCGACAGCACCTGGCTGGGCTGGGTCTGCGTCCAGGCCGCCGCCGCGCTCGGCACGCTCGCGACGTCCAGGACGGCGGTCGGTGCCGCCCCGGACGAGGAGGGCTGTTCAGACGGGGGCCGGGCTCCCGTGCCGGCCGACGATCCCTGGTCGCCCTTGCCGCTGCCGGCGCCGTTCTCGGCCAGCGCCGCCCAGATCGCCGCCCCGCCGCCGAGCACCACGGCGGCCGAGCCCGCCGCGCCGAACACCACCTTGCGGCGAGCCAGACCGGCGACCCCGGCTTCCGCCGCTATCGGCCCTCGGTCCCCGGCCGGCCGCGCCGGACCGGCGGATCCGACGGCGCCGGCTCCCGCCTCCCAGCTGCCGGGGCCCGCTTCACCAGCGGTGCCGGCGCCCGCGACCGGCGCCGGGACCGGCAGGGCATTGATCGCCTGCCCGGCGGCGACGATGTCCGCGGTGAGCGCCGGCGGCAGCCAGCTCCCGGCGGTCACCGCCGACGCCCGGCGGTCGAGCTCGTCGACCACCTGCCGCGGGGTCGGGCGGGCGCCGGGGTCCTTGGCCACGCAGGCCGTGACCAGGTCCAGCAGCGAGCCCGGCACGGCGCTGAGGTCCGGCTCGATGTTCGCCACCCGGTACAGCAGCACCGCCGGGCCGCCCTGGCCGAACGGCCCGCGGCCGACGGCTGCGTAGACCAGCGTGGCGCCGAGCGAGAACACGTCGCTGGCCGGGGTCAGCCGGTGCCCCAGGGCCTGTTCCGGCGACATGTAGCCGGGCGAGCCGATCACCGCGCCGGTCGCGGTCAACGCCGAGGTGCCCTCCACCGCCCGCGCGATGCCGAAGTCGATGACGTGCGGGCCGGTGGCGGCCAGGAGCACGTTCGCGGGCTTGAGGTCGCGGTGCACCAGCCCCGCCGCGTGGATCCCGGCCAGCGCCTCGGCGATCCCGGCTGCGAGCATCCGCAGCGCCGGCTCCGGCAGCGGCCCGCGGGTCGCCACGGCCTGATGCAGCGACACGCCGGGCACGAACGCGGTGGCCATCCACGGCGTCGGGCCCTCGGGGTCGGCGTCCACCACCGGTGCCGTGAACGCCCCCGAGACCGCACGTGCCGCCGCCACCTCCGCACGGAAGCGGCCGCGGAACTCGGTATCGCGCGCCAGATCGGGCCGGATCACCTTGATCGCCACCGTGCGGCCCCCGGCTGAGCGGCCCAGGTACACCGCGCCCATGCCGCCTGAGCCCAGACGGCCGAACAGCGTGTACGGCCCGACCCGGCGCGGATCTGCGTCGTCGAGCAGTTCCACCCGTGTTTCCTCCCCGCCCCCCGACGTCATGGCTCGCAGAATCCTGTCAGCAGTCCGGAACGGTGCGCTAGTACCAACGCCGTTCAGTTTGCCGACGGCCGCCCACACGTCGAACAGAACGAAGACCTCGCAGCTCAAAGGACACGTTCGTCCAGGCTCCCGGAACGTCGTTCGTCCGGACATCGCCGGGATCGGGATCGGGCTTTCGACCAGGACAGGCATTCCGGAACTCGCCGGAAATCCGCCCGGCCTGGCCGTTCTCTGATTCCTCCGGGTCAGTCCGCGACGCGGAGCCAAACGGTGGCGTCGGGCGGCAGGAGCCCCTCGGCCAGGTCAGTGCTCTGTAGTAGGACGTCCTCGTGCGGCGGCAGCGCAATGTCTGTCGGCGACAGGTTCGCCACACACCGGAAGCGGCCGTCCCGAAGGAAGTCCAGGACTGATTCGCCGCTCGGCATCCACGTCAGCGTGCCGTCGCCGAGGGCCGGGTCCTGACGCCGGATGCGCAGTGCGGCCCGGTACAGTTCCAGCATCGAGCGCAGGTCGCCGTCCTCGGCCTCGACGGTCAGGCCCGACCAGGCCGGCGGCTGTGGAAGCCAGGGGTCGGCGGGCGCGCCGTCCGGCGAGAAGCCGAACGGCGGTGCCGCCCCGGACCACGGCAGCGGCACCCGGCAGCCGTCCCGGCCCGGGTCCGATCCGCCGGTCCGCCGCCAGATCGGGTCCTGGCGCAGGTCCGCCGGGATGTTCTCGACCTCCCACAGCCCCAGCTCGTCGCCCTGGTAGACGTATGCGGCTCCCGGCAGTGCGAAGGTCAGCATGGCCGCCGCCCGGGCGCGGCGGGTGCCGAGCCCGACGTCGACGGGGCGTCCGTGCTCGCGCCGGTCCAGGCCGAACGAGGTGTCGGAGCGGCCGTAGCGCGACACGTGCCGGTCCACGTCGTGGTTCGACAGCACCCACGTGGCCGGGGCATCGACCCGGGCGTGGACCGCGAGCGTCTGCTCGATGACCGACCGCAGCTGTGCGGCGTCCCAGGCGCTGCACAGATACGGGAAGTTGAACGCGCTGTGCAGCTCGTCCGGCCGGAAGTAGCGGGCGAAGCGCTCGGCGTCCGGGATCCACAGCTCGCCGATCAGCGCGCGGTCGCCGCCATAGGACTCGGCTACCGCGCGCCACGCGCGGTAGATCTCATGGACGTCGTCGCGGTCCTCGTACGGGTGCGGGTCAGGGTTCGACGACAGGTCGGGGAGATCAGGGTCCTTCGTCACCAGGGCCGCGGAGTCGATCCGGATCCCGTCGGCGCCGCGGTCGAACCAGAACCGCAGCACGTCCTCGAACTCTGCACGGACGTCCGGCGAGCTCCAGTTCAGGTCCGGCTGCTCGGGGGCGAACAGGTGCAGGTACCACTCCCCCGGCGTCCCGTCCGACGCCGTCAGGCGCGTCCAGGCCGGTCCGCCGAAGATGGACCGCCAGTCGTTCGGCGGCTGCGAGCCGTCCTCGCCGCGCCCGGGACGGAACCAGAAGCGCGAGCGTTCCCGCGATCCGGGCTCGGAGTCCACCGCTTGGAGGAACCAGCGGTGCCGGTCCGAGCAGTGGTTCGGCACGATGTCGACGATGATGCGGATGCCCCGGGCATGGGCCTGGGCGATCAGCGCGTCGGCGTCGGCCAGGGTGCCGAAGGCCGGCTCGATGTCGCGGTAGTCGGCGATGTCGTAGCCGGCGTCCGCCATCGGCGAGGGGTACCAGGGGTTGAACCACAGCGCGTCGACGCCGAGCGCGGCGAGGTAGGGCAGCTTGGCCCGGACGCCGGGCAGGTCGCCGATGCCGTCGCCGTTGGAGTCGGCGAAGCTGCGGGTGTAGACCTGGTAGATCGTCGCTGATCGCCACCACGCCCGGGCCCGGGCCGGCGCTGCGTCGCCGGTGTCGGTATCGACGCCGGTGTCAGTGTCAGTGTCGTTGAGCGTGTTCTCTTGGACGGTCGTCATGGAAAGACCCGCTTTCGAGCTCAGCCTTTAAGGCTTCCGGTGGTCAGGCCGGACATGATGTTGCGCTGGAAGATCAGGAAGAAGATCAGGGGCGGGATCGCCGCGATGGCCGCGGCGGCGATGACCACGTTCTGCGGTGAGGTCGCGGCGGCCTGCGTGATACCGACGTTCAGGGTCTCCCGGGTCGGGCTGTAGCCGGCCTCGACGAGTAGCGGCCACAGGTAGTCCTTCCATACCGCGGTCACCGCGAAGATGGACACGACGCCGAGGATCGGGCGTGACATCGGCAGCACGACGGACCACAGCGTCCGCATCCGTCCCGCGCCGTCGATCGCCGCCGCCGCCAGCAGGTCGTCCGGGATGGAGTCGAAGAAGCGCTTGAGCAGGAAGATGCTGAAACCGTTGGCGACCGCCGGCAGCCAGATCGCCTCGGGAGTGCCGACCAGGTTCATGTGCACGATCGGCAGGTCCGAGACCGTGATGTACTGCGGCACCACCAGAACGGTCGCCGGGATCATCAGAGTCGACAGCATCAGACCGAAGATGGCGTTGCCGAACACCGGACGCAGCTTGGACAGCGCATAGGCGGCGGCCACGTCGAACACGAGCTGGAAGGCCAGCGCGCCGAACGCGTAATACAGGGTGTTGAAGAGCAGCCGGCCCACGCCGCCGACGGTCCAGGCGTCGGCGTAGGTGCCGGGGTGGATCGCGTGCGGATACAGCGTCGGCGGGACCTGGACGGACTCATGCGTGGATTTCAGGCCGTCGGTGAACAGGAAGTACAACGGGCCTATGAAGATCAGCGTGAAGCCGACGATCACGGTCGTGGCCGTGAACCGGTAGACGATCCGGCCGCGGCGGCGGTTGAGCGCGCTGGTCGAGACGAGGGTTCTGGTCGACATCGTCTTCTGCTCCCTAGTCCCGGTCCCGGCTGAGCCACAGGTATCCGGCGGAGAACACGCCGAGCACGAGCATCAGCAGGACGCCGAGCGCCGAGGCGCTGTTGTAGTTGCTGGAGCCGGACAGGTTGAAGGCGTACTGGTAGATCAGGTTCACGACCGACACGGTCGAGTTGCCCGGCCCGGCCCCGCCGTTGGTGAGGATGAACGGCTCGATGAACAGCTGCATCGTGCCCACGATCTGGAGCATCAGCATCATCGACAGGATCAGCCGGGTCTGTGGGATCGTGACGTGCCGGATCCGGCCGAGGATGCCGGCACCGTCCAACTCGGCGGCCTCATAAAGCTCGCCGGGAATGTTCTGTAGGGCTGCCAGGTAGATAAGCGTCGTGCCGCCCATGTTCATCCAGGTCGAGGCGACGGTCACGGAGACCAGCGCGCTGCTGGAGGACTGGACGAACTGCGACGTCGGCAGGTGCATTATCCGCAACAGGTGGTCGAACAGGCCGTAGTTCGGGTCGTAGAAGTACTGGAACAGCAGCAGCGCCGATGCCGGGGGCAGCATCACCGGGAGGTAGACCAGGATCCGGAGATACCCGCGCGCGTGCCGCAGCTCGTTGAGGATGATCGCGGTGACGAACGGAACCGCGAAACCGATCAGCAGCGCCAGGAGGCTGAACTCGACAGTGTTCTTCCACGCCTGCGCGAACGTCGGGTCGTGGATGATCCGGGTGTAGTTCTGGAGCCCCGCCCAGGTGGTCTTCGGCTGCCGGGTGATCTTGTCGCGGTGCGTCTGCTGGAAGCTCATGATGATCTCGCGGATCATCGGGTACCAGGAGAACATCGCGAAGCACAGCACCGCGCCGATCAGGAAGCCGTGCGCGGCCAGATGCCGACGCAGGGTCCTGAGGAACCTGCCGTTCGGTCCGCCGTCCGGCACCGCGGCCACAGGTCCGCCAGACCTGCCGCGGGCTCGGCCGGGATCGCGCCGCCCGGGTCTGCTGAGCACTTGCTCCGCCATCGCTGCTCCCTGCTGCTCTGCTGTCGTTGCCGTTGATGACCGCACGCCGGAGTGCTGCGGGGTCCGGGCACCACAGGCGGCCGGACCCGCGGCCGCCGGGACTAGCTCGCGTTCGCGAGGAGCGTGTTCACCTGGGCCTCGGCGGTCTTCAGCAGCGAGGCGATATCGGCGTTCGGGTCCTGGAGCACGCTGAGCATCGTCGCGTCGAGGGTCTTGTAGACGGCCTGCGCGTCGGTGGGCTCACCCATGCCCTTCTCCTGCGCGTCCACGAACGTCTTGAAGTGCGCCGTGTCGACGGTCTGACTCGCGGCCTTCAACTGCTCGTTCTTCGCGGACGTCGCGCCGACCCAGTCCAGCGGCTCGGGGAAGCCGACCGGCAGCCCGTCGGCCTTGGTGCGGGCGTAGTCGAACTGGCCCTGTCCCGGCGTCAGCTCGGAGAAGGCGACCCACTTGACGCCGGCGCGGATCTGGGCCGGGGTGTCGTGCTTGTTGAACGCCAGCGCGTCGCCGCCGGACAGCGAGCCGGCCGGGGTGCCGCTGGTACTCGGCAGCGGACCGACGCCGTAGTCGTCGACGTCGCCGCCGTCCTGCGGGACGATCACGTTGTAGATGTCGTCCGGCGCGGCGATGTACATGCCGAGCTTGCCGGCGCCCATCTGCTTCTGCAGGTCGCCCCACTTCAGCTGCTGCGTCGGGCTCATCGAGCCGTCGACGAAGCGCATCTGGTGCAGCGCCTGCAAGACCTCGGTCGCCGGCTGCGCGTCGAAGGCCGCCTTGCCGTCGCCCCCGACCATCTGGCCGCCGTCGGCGTCGACCTCCGAGGAGAAGTGCCAGCCGCCGTTGTTGCCGGCGCTGTACTCCCCATAGCCGTAGATCCCGTTGCCGAGCGCGGCGATCGCCTTGGCGTCCTTCTCGACGTCGGCCCAGGTCGTCGGCGGCCGGTCCGGGTTGAGCCCGGCCTGCTGGAACAGCTTCCGGTTGATGATCAGGCCCTGGGTGTAGATGCCGGTCGGCAGCCCGTAGACGGTCTTGCCGGCGGTGACCGCCGCCATCGCCGACGGCGCGAGGTCGCTGAAGCCGGGAACGGTGGTGTCGTTGACGTAGGACGTGATGTCCGCGGCCTGTCCGGCGTCCAGCACCTGGTTCAGGTCGGTGAAGTACATGTGGAACACGTCCGGCTCGGTGCCGGCCCTCAGCTGCGCCGTGAACGTCGCGGTGTTCTCGCACGGGTAGGTGTCGACACCGTGGATCGTGATGTTCGGGTTGGCCTTCTGGAACGTCGCGACGTCCTGGAGCCATTCGGCGCGCTGCTTGGCCTGGCTGGTCGGCGGCTCGCACGCGACCGAGATGGTGACCGGGCCGTCGCCGCCGGCCGGGGCGGCCGCGTCCTTGGAGCTCTTGCTGCTGGAGCACGCCGCGGCACTGACGCCGAGGCCTGCGACGAGCACGGCGGCGGCTATCTTGCGCGCCGCGGGCCGTCGGGCGGGACTCATCATCGAACACCTTCCATGAGGGGGACCTGCGCGGAGAGTGATCCGCGGGAAACCTGGATGTGATGGCGAGCGCTTGCGATGTGGTGCCGAGTGGGCCACACCGTAGCGGCGGTCAAAGATGAGCGCAAGATGTCGATGAAAGAACGCAAGGGCACGACTTCGCCGCGGCCGGGATAGACGAATCGGTTGATACCCGCCCGTTCTCAGAGCACGAGCATGGTCGGCAGAACGGGTCGGATCAAGGCCGAACGGTGCCGCACGTCGCGCGAACCCGCACCGGACACCGCCGACACCGGTGCTGGTGACACAGCCGGTCCCTCAGAAAGTGAACGGATCGCTGGAATTCTTTGCACACCGGTGTCGTATCGTTGCGACCATGACTCCCACACCAGCCCGCCGCCTCGCCGAAGTCGCCAAGAAGGTCGGGGTCAGCGAGGCGACCGTGAGCAGGGTCCTCAACAACCGGCCCGGCGTGGCCGAGGCGACGCGCGAGGCGGTCCTGACAGCTCTGGACGTGCTCGGCTACGAACGCCCCACGCAGCTGCGCGGCGAGCGAGCGCGGCTGATCGGACTGGTACTGCCGGAACTCCAGAACCCGATCTTCCCGGCCCTGGCCGAGGTGGTCGGCGGCGCCCTGGCCCAGCGCGGCTTCACCCCGGTGCTGTGCACCCGCACCGCCGGCGGCCTGTCGGAGGCGGACTATGTCGAGATGCTGCTCGACCAACAGGTGTCCGGCGTCGTCTTCTGCGGCGGCCACTACGCCGAGGGGGACGCACCGCACGAGCACTACCGCCGGCTCCGGGAGCGCGGCGTGCCGGTCGTGCTGTTCAACGCGGCCGTCGGCCACCTCGGTTTCCCCTGCGTGGCGACCGACGACGAAGTCGCTTCCGAGCAGTCGTACGGGCACCTGGTCTCGATGGGCCACACCCGCCTGGGCGCCGTCGTCGGCCCGCAGGACCACATGCCCTCGCAGCGTCGCGTCGCCTCCCTGCTCAGGCAGGCCTCGCAGTCCTCGGGAACGGTGACGGTCCAGATCGCGCACGCGCAGTTCTCCATGGAAGCCGGTCGCGCGGCGGCCGCGCGGCTGCTCGCCCAGGGCGTCAGCGGGCTGGTATGCGGCAGCGACATCCTGGCTCTGGGCGCGATCCGGGCCGTTCGCCGGGCCGGGCTGGATGTGCCGGCGGACGTCTCAGTGATCGGCTACGACGACTCCGCGTTCATGAACTGCACCGACCCGCCGCTGACGACCGTCCGCCAGCCGATCGAGGCGATGGGCCGCGCGGCGGT
This sequence comes from Catenulispora pinisilvae, assembly GCF_015356865.1. Classification (GTDB taxonomy): domain Bacteria; phylum Actinomycetota; class Actinomycetes; order Streptomycetales; family Catenulisporaceae; genus Catenulispora; species Catenulispora pinisilvae. The sequence continues at coordinate 6,012 of NZ_JAAFZA010000006.1, read as the reverse complement.
GACCATGTTGCTGAACCAGGTCGAAGGCGCGCCGGCCGCCGACGAGGAGCTCTTGTTCGAGCCGGAGCTCGTCGTGCGGGGGTCGACCGGGCCGGCGCGCGGCGGCACCGGGGCCGCACGGTGATCCACTGCCGATCGACGTCAAAGATCGCGTCGTTTCTTGCGTAGATCGGTTGTACGCTGACGCCCGTGGCCACGAAACTGACCGAGGTAGCCGCGTTCGCGGGCGTGAGCCTCGCCACGGTCCGCCGCGTCCTCAACGACCAGCCGTTCATAGCCCAGGAGACGCGCGAGCGCGTCCTGACCGCCTTGGACGTGCTCGGACACGAGCGGCCGTCCAGGCTGCGCGGGAATCGGGCCGGCCTGGTGGGCCTGGTCGTGCCGGACTTGCAGAACCCGATCTTCCCGGCCTTCGTGGAGACCGTGTCGGCCGGCTTGGTGAAGCAGGGCCTCATGCCGGTGCTGTGCACCCGCACCGCCGACGGCGTGTCCGAGGCCAACTACATCAAGCTGCTGATGGACCACGAGGTCGCGGGCATCATCTTCATCGGCTCGTCCTACGCCGACGCCGGACCGGAGCACGGGCGCGCCCTGGAAGAGCGCGGGATCCCGGTCGTCCTGATCAACCCGGCCGACGCCAACGACGGCGTCCGCCGGATCACCGTCGACGACGCCTCGGCCGTCGACCAGTCGCTGGAACACCTTCGATCGTTGGGGCACAGCCGGGTCGGCATGCTGCTGGGCCCGATGGGCCACATCCCCTCGGCGCGCAAGCTCGGCGCGTTCGTCGCGGACTGGGAACGGCGCGCGGCGCCCGGCAGCGATCCCGGTGCGTGGCGGGAGTCGGTCGCGCACACGGGATTCTCGATGGAGGACGGCCGCACGGCCACGACCCGGCTGCTGGGCGCCGGCGTCACAGCCCTGATCTGCGCCAGCGACGCGTTGGCGCTCGGCGCGGTCCGCGCCGCCTACCGGCGGCGCCTGAGCGTTCCCGGTGATCTGTCGGTGGTCGGCTTCGACGACTCGCCCTACATGATCGCCACCGATCCGCCGCTGACGACGGTCCGCCAGCCGGTGCGCACGATGGGCGCCGCGGCGGTGGACGCCTTGAAGGCGCAGATCGGCGGGAACGCGGGTCCGCCGGAGGAGACGCTGTACGAGCCCGAGCTGATCGTCCGGGCTTCGACCGGGGTCGTGCGGTCTGCCTAACGGCCCTGCCGCTCGCTTTTCGAACACTCAGGACTCTTTGAAACTCAAGACGCTCGGAGCCGCACTTCAGCTCCGCGTCGGGAATCTGCGTCACAGCGCAAGAACAGCCGTTGCTTCTGGTCGGTTTTTGCGTCGACCTCTGGACTTCAGCTTCTCGCGGTCGTACGGTTTCGCTGGTCCTCCAGCTCTTCGAAACTCCGTCGTAACCCCGCCACCAGCGCAATAGGTCACGCGACGGTACCCCCATGCCTCATGTCAGGAGTAAGGAGTACGCACGATGCTCCGTCCCACACTCAGATCCACCCCCGGGCACCGCCGTCGGCGAACGCTCGGCCTGCTGACCGCCGCAGCCCTCGCCAGCACGACAGTCGCCATCTGGACGATCGCCCAGCCCGCATCCGCGACCAGCACCACGTACGAGGCAGAGAACGCGGCCCTGTCCGGCGGTGCGGTCGTCGGCGGCGACCACAGCGGCTACACGGGATCAGGCTTCGTCGAGGGATACACGGACACCGACAAAGGCAACGCGGACACGACCTTCACAGTCACGGCAGGCAGCGCCGAGAACGAAACCGTCGCTCTGCGCTATGCCAACGGGACCGGCTCACAGATGTCGCTATCGCTCTACGTCAACGGCACGAAGCTGAAGCAGATCCCGCTCCCGGCGACAGCCGACTGGAACACCTGGACCACCGAGACCGAGACGGTGTCCCTGAACGCCGGCACCGACACCATCTCCTACAAGTTCGACTCCAGCGACCTCGGGAACGTGAACCTCGACAACATCACGGTGGCGCCGCTCCAGGCTCCGCCGCCCGGGCAGTACGAAGCCGAGAACGCGGCCCTGTCCGGCGGCGCGGTCGCCGGCAGCGACCACAGCGGCTACACGGGGACAGGCTTCGTCGAGGGATACACGGACACCGACAAGGGCAACGCGGACACGACCTTCAGCGTGTCCGCATCGGCTGCCGGGTCGACGACCGCGACCCTGCGCTACGCCAACGGGACCGGCGCACAGATGTCGCTCTCGCTCTACATCAACGGCACGAAGCTGAAGCAGATCCCGCTCCCGGCGACAGCCGACTGGAACACGTGGACGACGGAGTCGGAGAACGTCGGCCTCAACGCCGGCAGCAACACGATCTCCTACAAGTTCGACAGCACCGACCTCGGGAACGTCAACCTCGACAACATCGTCGTCGCCCCGATCACCCCACCGACGAGCACACCGCCGACGACCGCCACGAGTTCCCCTTCGACACCGCCGCCGTCAGGCCAGGCCTATGAGGCGGAGACGGCGTTCTTCTCCGGCGGCCCGAGCGTGGCGACGTCCATCGCCGGATACAGCGGTTCGGGTTACCTGACCGGCTTCACGTCGCAGGGTGCGCGCACCGTCATCGACGCGTTCGTCCCAGCTGCCGGAACAAGTGCCGTCACCTTGCGATACGCCGACGCCGCCGGCGCGGCGCAGACCATCTCGTTGTATGTCAACGGTCTGAAGCAGCAGCAGCTCACACTTCCGGCCGGATCCGGCTGGCTCACCACGACGTGGAATCTGGCGCTCCGCTCCGGTGAGAACCTCATCGGCTTCCAGAACGACGCCGGCGACACCGGGAACATCGCCGTCGACGACATCACCGTCGCGAACGGGACTGCTCCAGCCGCCGTCGGCGCGACGGTTCCCTACACCGAATACGTCGCCTCATCCGCGCAGACGAACGGGACCGTCCTCGCGGCGAGCCGCAGCTACCCCAGCATCCAGTCCGAATCAACCGGCCGCCAGGCGGTCCAGCTCACGGCGACCGGCCAGTACGTCCAGATCACGCTCACCCGGCCGGCGAACTCGATCGTCGTGCGCTACTCCATCCCCGACAACTCCGACGGATCGACGGCGACCGCGCCGATCACCTTGTACGCCAACGGGAACAAGGTCCAGGACCTCAGCCTGACCAGCGAGTACAGCTGGCTCTATGGCGGCGGCTACACCGACACACACAGCCCGGCCAACGGCCCGGCGCACCACTTCTACGACGAGACCAGGTCGCTGATCGGCGACTGGCCCGCCGGGACCGTCCTCAAACTCCAGAAGGACACCGCCGACACCGCGGCCTCCTACACCTTCGACGTCATCGACACCGAACAGGTCGACTCGGCGTACAGCATGCCCTCGGGCTTCGCGTCGATCACCGACTACGGCGTCACCCCGAACAACGGCGCCGACGACACCACCGCGATCAACAACGCGCTGAGCGCGCTCAGCGGCACCGGCAAGGGCCTGTGGTTCCCGGCCGGAACGTACGACATCTCAGGGCGCGTGACCATCAACGGCGTCCCGGTTCGCGGCGCCGGCGAGTGGTACACCACCATCCAGTCCACCGCGGTGAACGGCAGCGGCGGCCTGTACACCTCCGGCGGCGTGAACCAGATCGCCGACCTGACGATCGACGGCGACCAGACCGACCGCAACAACGACTCCGGCGCTGCCGGCATCGAGGGAACGTTCCAGCCCGGATCGCTGGTCTTCGACGTCTGGATGGAGCACCTGAAAGTCGGGCTGTGGGCCGTGCCGGCGGACGGGCTGTACGCGACCGGGCTGCGCATCCGCGACGTCTTCGCCGACGGCGTCCACCTCCACGGCGGAAGCGCGGACTCGCGCGTCGACCAGAGCGTGGTCCGCAACACCGGCGACGACGAACTCGCGCTGGACACCGAAGGCGGCGACGTCACGAACTGCGTCCTGGCGGACAACACGGTGCAGAGCCCGATCCAGGCCAACGGAATCGGCGTCTACGGCGGCTCGGGCAACGTGGTGGAGAACAACCAGGTGTCCGACACCGTCGCGTTCGGGGCCGGGATCACCATCAGCACCCGATTCGGCGCCGGGTTCAGCGGGCCGACCACCGTCAGCGGCAACGTCCTGACCCGAGCCGGCTCCTACAACTCCGGCTGGGGGTCAAGCCTCGGTGCGCTGTGGATCTACGCCGACCTCGACGACATCACCCAACCGGTGACCGTCACCGACAACACCATCGACTCCGCGACGTATGAAGGCGTACTTCTCAGCTACGCCAAACAGATCAGCGACCTGACCGTCGACCACCTCACGATCAACGGGGCGGGGACGTACGGCATCAACGTCAACGACGTGACCGGCGCGATGACGGCGGACTACGTCGCCGTGAGCGGCACCGGCTCCGCAGGCCTGAACAACCCCGGCGCCGGCTTCACCATCACCCGCGGGCCCGGGGACACCGGCTGGTAGCCGGTCCCGGCAACGCAGAGCACGCATATCGCGCGCGCATCACACGTCGCACATCACACGAGTACTCGGGCGTCCCGGCGAGCGGGGCGCCCGAGCCGTCCCGCCTTCGGCGGCCGCGTCCTGCCTACCCCAGGAACCTCAACAGCTCCGCGTTGACTTCCTCGGCATGAGTCCAGCACAAGCCGTGGTCCGCTCCCTCGATCGCCTTGTACTCGCTGCCCCGGATCAGCGCGTGGGTCCGGGGCCCGCACGCGTCGATCGGCAGGATCCGGTCGGCGGTGCCGTGCAGCACCAACACCGGGACATCGATCTTCGGCAGGTCGGCGCGGAAGTCCGTGTACCACGTCGCCACGCACGCGATCGTGCCGGTCGGCGACGCCCCGACGGCCGTGTTCCAGCAGTCCTGGACCTCCTCCGGGCTGATGCGCGATCCCAGCGTCTGGTCCAGGTTGAAGAAGTTCTTGTTCCATTCGGTGAAGTACGCCGCGCGGTCCGCGGTCAGCGCCGCCGCGATCTCGGTGAAGACCTCGATCGGCACGCCGTCGGGCGTCTCGGGCGTTTTGAGCAGATACGGCGGGACACCGGAGATGATCGCGGCCTTGCGGATCCGGGACGAGCCGAAGGACCCCAGGTACCGGGCGATCTCGCCGCCGCCCATGGAGTGCCCGGCCAGGTCCGCGTCTTGCAGGTCGAGCGCCTGAAGCAACTTGTCGAGGTCGGCCGCGAACGTGTCGTAGTCGTACCCGGTGGTCGGCTGGCTCGACCGGCCGAACCCGCGCCGGTCGTACGTGATCACCCGCCGCCCGGCGGCCAGCAGCGCCCGCTCCTGGCGCTCCCAGGCCCGGCCGCTGAGCGGGAAGCCGTGAATGAGCGCCACCGGACGCCCCGAACCGTGGTCTTCGTAATACAGGTCGATCGGCGCACCGTTCTCTCGCCCCACGGTGACGTACGGCATGGCGGACGCTCCTTCGCTGCTAGCGGGTCGACTCGCTGGATCGGCGCGATGACCGACGCCAATCGCCACCCTTCCCCCGGTCGGACAGCGACGCTTCCGGGTATCGGCCAGCCCGCGAGCCCCCGACCGGCCGACCAGCGGATTCCGCGAGTCGCCGCGGGACACCGTTGCGCCAGTCGGGTGCTACCGGGCCGACGGCTCCTTGTAGGCCGCGCGCTCTGGGTCGACTCCTTGGTGAACGACCGCTCGAACTCGGCCCACGCCTCGTCGGAGAGGATCGGCCCCTCCGCGGGGTCCCCGCTGTTCTTGTCCTTGTTGTTCCTGGCCACTGACGGCCTTCCCCACCCTCGTCGAGTGCGGCGCCCGGAGCCGCACTGTGTGCATGACCGCGGAGGGCTACCTCGGAACGGCCAGATCCCGGTACCGCGGGGCCCGGAGCAGGCGATCCGGAAAAAACGGATACCGGATATCTCATATCCCGGACGCCCTCTTGACGGCCCCTCGGAAGGCGCGAACACTACCGAACGTTCGGTCGCCTACTGGCGGCGGCGATCGCCACCCGCAGGCTGCTCGCACGGCCCGACCC
>NZ_JAAFZA010000599.1 GCF_015356865.1 Catenulispora pinisilvae | reverse complement strand
CGGGGCTGGTTGCGGTTGGGGTGTGGGTTCTAGAAGCTTTTTACGGCCTTCGGTTATGGTTGTGCCGGTTCGGGGTTCGAGTCGGCGAGTATGCCATTCGGCTGCCGGTTCCCGCGATCACAACCCCGCCATGCCTCAGGCCTCTTCAACTCCGGCAAGTTGGAACAAGAACCAGATCAACAGCAAGATCAAGAGCCGGATCACAAGCAAGATCAAGAGCTAGATCAAGAGCTAGGTCAAGAGCCAGGTCAAGGTCAAAAACTGTGGTGAAGAGCCCGGCGCCTCCGGCGGGGGCTCTCGGCTCCCTCGGGGAACTGGCGCAATTCCATAGGGTGGTCCGGTCAGGGCCCTGCGGCGGCGGTCCCTGAGGTGGCTACGGTCCGTTCCCCACGGTCGCGTCGTCAGCCCCAAGGGGTACAGCGCCGGTGTCCGGGAGTCAAGTTCGCGCCGTTGCGGTCG
>NZ_JAAFZA010000598.1 GCF_015356865.1 Catenulispora pinisilvae | reverse complement strand
GGTTGGGCTGGGGCGGGCCGGGCTGCTCGGGGTTCGGGTCCTTTTTTGAGGCTCGAGTTTGTGTGCCGAGTTGCGGCTTGTTCGTGGGTTTCAAAGCCTTTTACGGCCTTCGGTTATGGTTGTGCCGGTTCGGGTTCGGGTTGGTGGGTGTGTTTGTCGGCTGCCGGTTTTCGTGTTCACGACCCCGCCGCATCTCAGGCCTCTTCCATTCCGGCAAGTCCGAACAAGAGCAAGATCAAGAGCCAGATCAAGAGCCAGATCAAGGTCAAAAACTGTGATGAAGAGCCCGGCGCCTCCGGCGGGGGCTCTCGGCTCCCTCGGGGAACTGGCGCGGTTCCATAGGGTGGTCGAGCCAGTCTCAGCGGCGGCGGTTTGTGAGGTGGTTGCGGTCCGTTCCCCACGGTCGCGTCGTCAGCCCCAAGGGGTACAGCACCGGTGTCCGGGAGTAAAGTCCGCGCGG
>NZ_JAAFZA010000597.1 GCF_015356865.1 Catenulispora pinisilvae | reverse complement strand
GTAATAGGGACCCTGCGCCGCCGGAAACCCCCCACCCTCCGGAAACCCCAACGGCCGCCCACCCCGAAACAACGTGTACTCCTGCTCAATCCCAAACCAAACGTCCTGCGCCCCAAACCGCTCAGCCACCTCCCGAGCCCCAGCCCGCATGTTGGAGGCATGCGGCACAAAATCAATCCCCTCCACCTCACACAACACAAGCACATGCTCCCCACCCCGCACCGGATCCGCGCACGTGAACACCGGCCGCAACACCCGATCCGAAGAATGCCCCACCGCCTGCCCGGTCGACGAACCATCGAACCCCCACACCCCCGGCACAGCACCATCAGCAAGCACCCGCGTCTTCGACCGCACCCCCGCCGTAGGCACAGCCCCATCAACCCAGATGTACTCAGCCTTGTAGACCATCCCGCACCTCACAGATCAAACGATCAACCGAAGAACCCACCACCCCCGCCG
>NZ_JAAFZA010000596.1 GCF_015356865.1 Catenulispora pinisilvae | reverse complement strand
TACGGCCTTCGGTCATAGTTGTGCCGGTTCGGGGTTCGAGTCGGCGAGTCATGTTTGTCGGCTGCCAGTTCGCGCGTTCACAACCCCGCCGCAACTCAGGCCTCTTCAACTCCAGCAAGTCAGAGCACGAGCACAGGCAAGAGCAAGAGCTACAAGCAAGATCAAGAGCTACAAGCAAGATCAAGAGCCATGGTGAAGAGCCGGGCCTCCGGCGGGCCTCGACAACCTCAAGGAAACTAGCGCCAGTCCATCGGGGGGCCGGGTCAGTCTCAGCGGCGGCGGTTTGTGAGGTGGTTGCGGTCCGTTCCCCACGGTCGCGTCGTCAGCCCGATGGGTACAGCACCGGCGTCCGGGGGTAAAGTCCGCGCGCTTGCGGTCGAGCGGGTAGGCGACGGTTTTGTTCAGCGCGAACTTGACCCCCGGCCACCGGCACTGTAGGCGAAGCCCTGCCGACGCGACCGAGG
>NZ_JAAFZA010000595.1 GCF_015356865.1 Catenulispora pinisilvae | reverse complement strand
AGATCCACCATCCTGAAGTGGCTGGTCAGTGTGCTGGCATGGCATGGTTTGTGGGCGCTTGTGCTGGTCGTGCGGGGCTGTCTGTGGTCTCGATCGTTTGACGTTCCGCCGTTTCGTGGTCGTGGGGAGTGGTTCTGTTTCTACGCTCGGTCGTTATGACAGATTCTGCGATGTTGGACCGGATCGCCGCTCGGCGTGCTGAGCTGGATCTCCTGGAGGAGGAGCTGGTCAAGCGGCTGGCCGATGTGCGCGTCGAGCGGGACGAGCTCGTGGTCGCCGAGCGGGTCGTGCAGCGGATCAGCGAGCAGGGCTTCGGTGAGTACCTGTCACTCGCGCCCGCGCCGCTGGAAGCCCAGGTGGGCGGCCGGTCTGTGTGGCTGATCCCGACCCGTGCCGCCGGCGTCGGCCCCGACGCGCTTCCGGACGACTACCAGCGCATCATGGCGATCGCACGCGAGGCGGCCGGACCGGTG
>NZ_JAAFZA010000594.1 GCF_015356865.1 Catenulispora pinisilvae | reverse complement strand
CAGCGCGAACTTGACCCCCGGCCACCGGCACTGTAGGCGAAGCCCTGCCGACGCGACCGAGGGGAACGAACCGAAAACCAACCGGAAGAATGGCAAAGCCCAGTGGTTCGGTACCGGCGACTCGGCGAATTCGGCCGCCGGTCAGGGTGCTGGCATCGCGACAGTCGCAGGATGCACATTCTGTGCTGGCGGGTGCGGGTGCGGGCTCGCCTGGCCGCCAAGATGGCTGCCGCCGGACAGCAGATTGGCCTGGCCGCCATGGCCGATGCTGGTGGATGGCATGGTCTGCCCGGGGGGTGTTGGCAGTCGGCGCCTGGCTGCTGCGAGCGCAACCAGTCCATTACCGCATAAGGCATACCGGATACCGGATGCCGGGCACCGGACCGCACTCGGGCATGTTCTCGACTAGCTGACCTGCGACCCCGCCGCCACACCCTCACCGGCAGCCGCACCAACCAACCGGTGTCCTCGGTCCCT
>NZ_JAAFZA010000593.1 GCF_015356865.1 Catenulispora pinisilvae | reverse complement strand
CGGAACGTTCGTTGGTGTTCGTCACACAACGTCGATGGACACCGGGGACGCCCCTTACCCGCGGCTCCGACCGCCGTCCCGCTTTGGGGTGAAATCAGTACCCGCATAATCCTCCGTATGCGGGACGTCATCCCGCTAGCCGAAGCACCGTCCAAAGCCCGCGGCATGAGTGTCTAGCGGCCCGTATCCATGCCTTCTACGCAGGTCGGTGTGTGTTTCGTGGCTCATGGCCGACCCGATGGCGGTAAGGGATGCTCAAAACGCGATCGTGAAACGGCCGTCGCCGAGTTTGCGCAGCCAGCCGCGATCGGCGAGCTTGTTCAGCTTCCCGCGCAGCGGCTCCAGCTTGCCCCGCACCTCCACAGGCAGGCCGAGTCTCCCGCCGACCTCCTTGACCTTCACCGGCCCGGCCGCCTCGCGCACGATGGCCAAGATCCGCTGGTAGTCCGGCGGGAGCGCCTCGGTATCGAGGTCGCCGACACGGGCCGGGA
>NZ_JAAFZA010000592.1 GCF_015356865.1 Catenulispora pinisilvae | reverse complement strand
GGTGGGCTGAGTACGCAGGTTGCGGTCGCGTGCGGGGTCGAAAAGCGTTGCGGGAAAACCGCCATTTTTCGTCCGCCGGCTCCTGCAGGCTGGCGGCGGTCGCCCGGCAGGGCGGACGAAAAGTGGCCGTTTTCCACGCAACATGAGTGGTCGGCTCAGCCGTAGTCGGGCCGGGCATGAACGCTGCGGTTGGGGTGTTTCTCACCGCAGCCGGTCCCCACCTTGCACTGTCAGGGTTGAAAGCCCGACCCCGGGCGTGTCCGGCAGCCGGCAAGGCGGCCGGGTTCGCGCTCGTACCGCCCGTTCTCGGAAGCCGACCACACATGTTGTGAAAAAACGGACTGATTTCGTCCGCCCTGCCGGGCGACCGCCGCGTAACTAGGGAAGCCAGCGGACGAAATCTGGCGGTTTTTTCACAACGCTTTTCGACCCCGCACGCGACCGCAACCTGCGTACTCAGCCCACCCCCTGGCTCTTCCTTGCCTCTTATCCCGCCTTT
>NZ_JAAFZA010000591.1 GCF_015356865.1 Catenulispora pinisilvae | reverse complement strand
AGGTCGCCGACGGACCCTCCAGTCGGCTCAAGAACCACAACCGACGCTGCGCAAACGACAACGGCACCCGCTCCGGACGCACCACCGGCCGCAACGCCACACGACGCGTATCAGAACCCGCGTCCAGGCGTGCCGCGATCCCTGCCACCGTCGGCGCCTCGAACAGAACCCGCAGGCCCAACTCCACGCCCAACACCGAGCGCACCCGGCTCACCAGACGCGTAGCCAGCAGCGAATGACCACCGAGGTCGAAGAAACTGTCATCGACCGACACTGATTCCAGGCCCAGGACCTCAGCGAAGAGAGAACAGAGAATCTCCTCCGGCATCGTCCGCGGAGCACGACCATCCGTAACCGCGCTGAACTCCGGCGCCGGCAGGGCGCGGCGGTTCAGCTTGCCGTTCGGGGTCAGCGGCAGCGCATCCAGCACCACGAACGCCGACGGGACCATGTACTCCGGCAGCGACAACGCGACATGATCGCGCAGCACCGACATGTCGATCT
>NZ_JAAFZA010000590.1 GCF_015356865.1 Catenulispora pinisilvae | reverse complement strand
GAGGCCTTTCGCGGCCTACCACGTCCTTCATCGGCTCCTGGTGCCAAGGCATCCACCGTGCGCCCTTAAAAACTTGGCCACAAAGATGCTCGCATCCACTGTTCAGATCTCAAACACCCACCGGCTCACCACTCCGCATACGGAAGCCACCAGACACCCCCGCCAACAGGCAGGAACCGGTATAGCGACCGCGAAGCGATCCGGCTCTGAAGAACACAACAGCCGGTCTCGATTAAGAGAACCGGCTCGCTGTTTCCTCAGGACCCAACAGTGTGTGACAAACAAGCATGTGATGTTCCACCCGTGAGCGCCGGCACCACCACGAAAGGATGGTCAACCGGACTGCTCTGCACCGCAACCACACACCCTGTGGTGTGTCGCCGGCGGTGAGAGGCTCCTTAGAAAGGAGGTGATCCAGCCGCACCTTCCGGTACGGCTACCTTGTTACGACTTCGTCCCAATCGCCGGTCCCACCTTCGACAGCTCCCTCCCACAAGGGGTTAGGCCACCGGC